>JBDSFL010000011.1:0-13205 GCA_039919545.1 Thermoanaerobaculia bacterium
GTCGAGGACGAAGACGTCCTGAAGGAGACGATCGCCGCCACCCAGACCGGACGCTGGAAGCGGCGCTACGACTGGGAGCCCGACAAGTACAACGACCTGCCGATGTTCCCGATGAAAGCCGTCGAGGCAGGCTGCTTCCGCTGCCACAAGAGCGACACGAACCATCCGAAGGCCGAGCATCTGGATCAGGGGCGCAAGCTCATCGAGAACCTCGGCTGCTGGGGCTGCCACAACATGAAGGGGTTCGAGAACCTGCCGCGGGTCGGCCCCACGCTCACCAGCCTCGCCGCCAAGACCACCCCCGAGTGGACCGCGCGCTGGCTCACGAATCCGAAAGCCTTCCGGCACAACACCCGGATGCCGCGGTTCTTCTACCTCGAGAACTTCTCGAGCGAGGAAGACCGCAAGAAGACCGACACGATGATCGCCGGCGTCGTGAGCTACCTGTTCGAGAAGTCCGCGCAGGCGACCTACCCTCCCGCGCCCGCCGGTCGCGCCGAGCAGGGAAAGATCCTGTTCGAGAGCCTCGGCTGCCAGGGCTGCCATGTCTCCGATCCGAAGGCCGAGCGGCACGTGATGGACGGCTGGCGTCAGCACGGTCCGAATCTCATCGGCCTCGGCGAGAAGACGAACGCCGGCTGGACTGCGGCCTGGCTGCGCGATCCGAAGTCGTTCAACCCGGACACGCGGATGCCGAACCTGCGCCTCTCCGAGGACGAGATCGGGCATCTCGTCGCGTTCCTGATGGTTCAGCCCCCTTCGGACGAGTTCAAGAAGACGTTCGTCCCGAAGGCCGACGAGAAAGAGCGCGACGCCTTCGTCTACGAGTACCTGCTGCAATCGAGATCGATCGCAGACGCCAAGGTCGAGCTGGGCAAGATGTCGCCTCACCAGAAAGACCTCTTCCTGGGTGAGAAGTTCATCGCGCACTACGGCTGCTATTCCTGTCACAACGTGCCTGGCTTCGAGAAGGCCAAGCCGATCGGCGTGGAGCTGTCCGAGTGGGGGAACAAGCCGGTCCACCTCCTCGATTTCGGCTTCGTGCACGTGCCGCACTCCCGCGTCGACTGGCTGCATCAGAAGGTGCACGAGCCGCGCAGCTTCGACCGCGAGAAGGTGAAGAGCTTCCAGGAGAAGCTCCGGATGCCGCAGTTCTCGCTCTCGGACGCAGAGATCAAGGCCGTGCAGTCGACGATCCTCGGCATGCAGAAAGACGACATGGCCGACTCGTTGAAGGTTCACCCGGCGGGAGACAAGGCGGCCATCGAGGCCGGCCGTCGCCTGGTGAAGGAATTCAACTGTCAGGGCTGCCACATCCTCGAGGAGAAGGGCGGCCAGATCCGCGAGACGCTGGCCGATTCCGCCCTCGCGCCGCCGAACATCCGCGGCGAAGGAGCCAAGGTCCAGAGCGACTGGCTCTTCGCCTTCGTGAATGCGCCGAAGACGGGCGAGATCCGGCCCTGGCTGAAGGTCCGCATGCCCACGTTCCAGTTCTCCGACGAGCAGCTCAACACGCTCACGCACTACTTCGCGAGCCTCGAGAAGGCGCGCTATCCCTTCGAGAACAACGTGACCGAGCTGGACGCGAAATCGCGCGCGGCGGGAGCGAGCTCCTTCGAGGCGATGAAGTGCTTCCAGTGCCACCCGTCCTCGCCCGAGGGTTTCCAGAAGGCGCTCCAGGAGGGCAAGCAGCCGGCAGACCTCGCGCCCATTCTCTCGGCCGCGCACAACCGCCTGCGCTACGACTGGATCAACGACTGGATCAAGCGGCCTGAAGAGTGGATGCCCGGCACGCGCATGCCGACCAACTTCCCGAAGGAAGACGACAAGAGCCCCAAGCGCTCGTCCGTGCTGGCGATGGCCATCGACAGCCCGAGCTATGCCGAGTTCAAGAGGCAGATGATCGCCATCTGGGGCAGCGAGGCCGAGGCCAAGGCCTTCGTCGCGGATCCCGATCGCGTCACCAAGGCCTTGCGTGATCACATCTGGTCTCTCGGAAACCCGAACGTGACGACGGTGCCGTCGCACGCATCGGTTTCTCCCGTGGTGCCGAAGAGCGTTGCCGGCAAGAGCCCGGCCGCGAAGAGCAAGCCGGGCAGGAACGCCGGCAAGTTCCGTCCCACGGCGGCCGAGATCGCGGCTGCGCACGGCGCGGTCGCGGGCGCAGGTCCCGGAGGGCGTTGATCGCTACGGGGGCTCGGCGGCCGTGCGCGTTGCGTGCGGTCGCCGTTCCCTTCCTCGCCCTTCTCTCTCTCGCCGCGCTCGCGGACTGCGGCGGGGAGCGCACCCGCGAAGCTCCCGTGGCCGCGGCGGCTGGGCGGCCGGCCCTCACGCCGTCGGCCCGGCCCGGAGTCGGCGGGGCGCCGGGGACGATCAGCGGCACGATCACCCTCGTGGGGCCGGTGCCGCAGCTGCAGACGCGTCCCGTCACCGTGGACGCGCAGGCCTGCGGGAAGAAAGACCACCCCAACCGCTCGCTGAGCCTCGGTGCCGCGAAAGGGATCGCCGAGGCGGTGGTGACTCTCGACGACCTGCCGGCCGCGATTCCCGCCGAGCCGACGCAGGTGTTTTCGATCGATCAGAAGGGCTGCGAGTTCCTTCCGCGCGTGCAGATCATTCCTCCCGGCGCGCGGCTCGTCATCACCAACAGCGATCCGGTGAACCACAACGCGCGCGCGGCAGACGCTTCGAACGCCACGATCTTCAATCTCGCGACGCCCGTGATCGGCTCACGCGCCGAGGGAACCCTCTCGCAGGCCGGACCGGTGCGCGTGAAGTGCGACGTGCATCCCTGGATGATCGCGTGGGTCTACGTCGCCGAGCATCCCGCGGTCATCACCGACGCCGCCGGTCATTTCGTGCTCACGAACGTTCCCCCGGGGCCGCACCGCCTCCGCGTGTGGCACGAGCTCCTCACGGGTCCCGGAGGGGACGTGACGGTCGAGTCCGGCAAGGAGAGCGTGGTGAATGCCGTGCTCTCCGTCGACGGCCGTCCCGGCTGACCGATCCGGCTGACCGTGCCCTCGCGAGACAAGCCTCCCCCGCAGGCTCCACCCGGCGAAGAGGAACGCAGGATCGGACTCTGCGCCCGCTGCATTCAGGTGCGTCGCATCACCTCGGATCGCGGTTCCGCCTTCTATCTCTGCGGCCTCTCGGAGACGGACGAGCGTTTTCCGCGCTACCCTCGGACGCCCGTCCTGGTCTGTCCCGGGTTCGACGGCGGGACACGGAGGAGCTGACATGGAGACGGTTCGACTGGGCCTCAGCGGCCTGAAGGTTTCGCGCATCTGCCTCGGCACCATGACGTATGGCTCGCCGAGCTGGCGCCCGTGGGTGCTGGGCGAGGCCGACAGCCGTCCGTTCATCAAGCGCGCGCTCGAGCTCGGGATCAATTTTTTCGACACGGCCGACATGTACTCCGTGGGAGCGAGCGAAGAGGTGCTCGGACGCGCTCTGGGCGATTTTGCGAGGCGGGATCAGGTCGTCATCGCGACCAAGGTGTTTCATGAGATGGGCGAAGGTCCGAACGACAAGGGGCTCTCGCGCAAGCACATCTTCGATGCGATCGACGCCTCGCTGCGCCGGCTCGGGACGGACTACGTTGACCTCTATCAGATCCACCGCTGGGACGACGAGACCCCGATCGAGGAGACGCTCGACGCGCTCGACGACCTCGTGCGCTCGGGGAAGGTGCGGTACCTCGGCGCCTCGAGCATGTTCGCGTGGCAATTCGCCAAGGCGCTCCACACGTCCGACACGAAGGGTCTCTCGCGTTTCGTCTCGATGCAGAACCACTACAACCTCGTCTACCGCGAGGAGGAGCGCGAGATGCTTCCGCTCTGCCGCGCCGAGGGGATCGGCGTGATCCCGTGGAGTCCGCTCGCGCGCGGGTTCCTGGCGGGAAACCGGAAACGAGGGGACGAGGGCGTGACCGAGCGCGCCCGCACCGACGACTTCGCGCACAAGCTCTATTACACCGAGGCCGACTTCGGTGTGGTCGACCGCCTCGTCGAGCTCGCGTCAAGGCGCGAGGTGCGGCCCACGCAGATCGCGCTCGCCTGGCTCCTGCACCAGCCCGGCGTCGTCGCGCCCATCGTCGGCGCGAGCCGCATGGAGCATCTGGAAGATGCGGTGGCCGCGCTTTCCGTGAAGCTCGCTCCGGACGAGCGGGCGATGCTCGAGGAGCCCTACCGGCCTCACCCCGTGCTCGGACACCGCTGAGGCGTGGGGTCGAGACAGATGGAGTCGGGTCCCGGATCCAGCGTGAATCGGCTCGCGGTGCTCGGAGCCGGCCTGATGGGGGAGGGGATCGCGGCCGTGTCGCTCGCTCTCTGCCCCGTGACCGTGCGCGACGTCTCCGAGCAGGCCCTCTCGAGGGCCGCGGAGAATCTGAACCGCGGTCTGGAGGGACGCGTGCGATCGGGCGCGCTCTCGCCCATCGATTGCACCCGGCAGCTCTCGAACCTGCACCTCACCCCTTCGATGAGCGAGATCGCGGCAAGCGACCTCGTGATCGAAGCGGTCTTCGAAGATCTCGACCTGAAGCGGCGCGTGCTGCGCGAAGCGGAAGAGCTGCTGTCCGCGGATGCCGTCTATGCATCCAACACCTCCGCCATCCCCATCTCCCTCATCGCAGAGGGTT
The DNA here is from genome assembly GCA_039919545.1 of Thermoanaerobaculia bacterium. Taxonomy (GTDB): domain Bacteria; phylum Acidobacteriota; class Thermoanaerobaculia; order UBA5066; family UBA5066; genus JBDSFL01. The sequence goes on from JBDSFL010000011.1 coordinate 4,643, forward strand.
CGCTTCATCCGGAGCGAATCGTGGGCATGCACTACTTCTCACCCGTCCCGAAGATGCCGCTGCTCGAGCTCGTCGTCCCTGCTCAGGCGGCTCCCTGGGCCGTAGCGAAGGCGCGGAGCTTCGGCATTGCGCAAGGCAAGACGGTCATCGTCGTGCGTGACGGGCCTGGATTTTTCACGACACGCATTCTCTCGGTCTATCTGAACGAGGCGATGCTCCTGCTCGAAGAGGGGCTCGGCGTCAGCGAGATCGATGACGCGCTCCTGGCGTTCGGCTTTCCGGTGGGTCCGCTCGCGCTGCTCGACGAAGTGGGTATCGACGTGGGAGCGCATGTCTCACACGAGATGAGCGAAGCGTTCCCGGGGCGCGGGCTGGATCCTCCGGCGTCGCTGCGGAAGCTCGTGGACGCGCACTGGCTTGGACGGAAGAGCGGTCGCGGTTTCTACCTCCATCCAGCGGGCGGGGTGAAGGGCGCGAAGAGGGACGTGAACCCCGCGCTTCGTTCCCATCTCGGCCTCTCGTCCGGAACGAGTCGCAGCGCCGAGGAGATCGTCGATCGGCTCGTGCTCCTCTTCGTGAACGAAGCGATCCATTGCCTCGGCGAGGGCGTGATCGCTTCGGCCCGCGACGGAGACGTCGGGGCCGTGCTCGGCCTCGGCTTTCCGCCTTTCCGTGGCGGACCCTTTCGCCATGCCGACGCGCTCGGCGCCGAGCGCGTGCGGGCGAGGCTCGAGCAGCTCACGGTCACGCACGGCATCCGCTTCCGCCCCGCGCCCCTGCTCGAGAAACCCGGCGCATTCCCCTTCCATCCCCCCTCATGAGCGCACCCGCTGCTCTGCCGCTCCCCCTCGAAGGCGTCCTCGTGCTCGACCTCTCGCGCATGCTTCCCGGAGCCGTGCTCATTCGCACGCTCGTCGACCTCGGCGCGCGCGTGATCAAGATCGAGGATCCCGGTCTCGGAGATCCGATGCGCGGCGTGCCTCCGCTGCTCGGAGGAATCGGAGCTGGTTTCTGTGCGTTCTTTCGCGCGGTGGAATCGGTTTGCCTCGATCTGAGAACGGCAGAGGGTGCCCAGGCGCTGCGGGCGCTCGCCGGGCGAGCAGACGTGCTGGTCGAGAGCTTCCGTCCTGGCACGCTGGCAGGCTGGGGTCTCTCCGACGAGAGTCTCGCTGCGGCGAATCCGCGCCTGGTGCACTGCTCCTTGTCGAGCTTCGGACCGGGCTCGAATCGCATTGGACACGACCTGAACGTGGTGGCCGAATCGGGGCTCCTGTCTCTCCTTTCGAACCATGACGGGAACACACACGCCGTTCCGCGGGTGCAGATCGCAGACGTGACCACGGGGCTCCTCGCCTCGTCGGCGATCCTCGCCGCGCTGCTCGTGCGTGCGCGAACGGGGCGCGGACTGCGGATCGACCAGCCGATCGCCTCGGGGCCGATGCCGTTCCTGACGTGGGCCTGGGCCGAGGAATCGCTGGAGGCCGCAGGCGCGCTCGACCGGCTTCTCGGCGGGCAGTGCCCGGCCTACGGCCTCTATGCCTGTCAGGACGGGGAATCGATCGCGCTTGCCGCGCTGGAGCCGAAGTTCTGGGCGGCTCTCGTGAGGGTTCTCGAGCTCGACGAATTCGCGGGCGATGGACTCGACGTCGGTGAGCGCGGCCAGCAGGCCTCGAAAGCCTTGCAAGCACGGCTGCTCCTTTCGCCGAGCGCGCGATGGCTGGCGCTGGGCGCCTCGAACGGGCTCCCCATCTCCACGGTGCGAACAGCCAGCGCGTCGCTGAAGGAGACGTTCTGGAACGAGCGCGCCGAGCGGACGCCTTGTCCGGGAGGGGCAAGCGTGACGACGGCTCCGGCCTACGTCTCCGCCTGGGCCGGCGTTCGTTCCCTCGCCCCCGCTCCCGTGCTGGGCGAAGGGACCGTGCGCGTGCTCGAGGAGTTCGGAATCGGTTCGGGCTCTGCGGAGCCCGGCGCTTGATCGAGGACGTCGGACTGCGCCGCGCAATCGACGCGTCGAGGTATCCGCTCGTGCGCGGGGGAGTGCTCTGGATTCTCGGGCTCGCCTTGCTCGAGCTCGTCCCGCATGGGGGCGCGATCTCCTGGATCCTGAGCCTGGGCGTCTCGATCGCGATCCTTCGCAGCTCGATCGAGGGCGGCAAGGAGATGCCGCGCCTCGACGCGTTTCTTCCTGCGGGCGAGTTCTTGCGGCAGTTCGGCCGGGGCCTCGCGGCCACCCTGATCGTGCTCTGGCCCCTCACGATCGTGTCGCTGATCAAGTTCGTGCCCGACCTCGAGTTTCTCGGGGGGCTCACGCTCGTCCTGTTCCTCGCGATGTTCTTCTTCCTCTACTTCCTTCCCGCCGCCCTCGTCTCGCTCGTTCGGGGAGACAGCTTCGGCGAAGCGCTCACACCCGTCCTGCTCAAGCAGCTCATCAGGGAAGGCAAGTCGTCGTACGAGCCGACCGCGTTGCTGCTCTGCATCGGAGCGTTTTTCGTGATGATCCTTGTGGCGATGCTGAACGCGATCCCGCACATCGGAGCGGTGCTGGGACGCGCGTTCACGATCTGGTACCAGTTCGCCTTCGCGCGTGCGTTCGGTGTGATCTATCAGCAGACGCGGCGCGAGAGGCCCGAGGACGCGCTGGCGCCGGCTCCGGTGCCGGGCGAAGGCACGCATGAGTGAGGGACCGGAACCCTGGACCAATCCTCCGTACAAGGTTCGAACGTATCGCCCCCCGCTTCGGCCGAAGGAGGTCATCCTCTACCCGATCGCCCATGGCGGGGTGCTGTGGATCCTGGCGCTCGCCCTGCTCGAGCTCGTGCCGCATGCCGGAGAGATCTCCTCGGTTCTGACCCTGGGTGTAGGTCTGGCCATTCTCAGGAGCACTCTCCGGGGAGGCGAGAGGATGCCGCGGGCCGCCCAGTTCCTGCCCGTGCGAGAGTTCGCGGTGTTCTTCATCAAGGGACTGGGTGCGACGCTCGCCGTGCTCTGGCCCTTCACCATCATCCAGCTGCAGAAGCAGCTTCCCGAGCCCATCCTTCCCGCGGCTCTCGTGCTCGTGCTCTTCCTCGCGATCTTCGTCTTCCTCTTTGCCCTCCCCGCGGCGCTCATCGCTCTGGCCCGGGGCGAGACCCTCGCCGAGTCGCTCACGCCCGCGTTGCTGAAGCGGCTCATCGCCGAGAGGGGGGAGAAGTACCGAGAGGCCGCAGGGGTGCTCTGCATCGTCGGCTTCTTCCTGATGATCTTCGTCGTGTTCCTGAACAGCATCCCCGAGGTCGGACGTGTGCTGGGCCGGGCGGTCGCGAACTGGTTCGTGTTCCTCTTCGCGCGCGCGTTCGGCGTGCTCTACCTTCTTCCGAAGGCGCAGCGTATCGATTCTGTCGTTACGCTCGAGGAGCCTGAGGAGCCCGCGCCCGCTCCTTGAACTGCTCGATGCGGCGGAGCAGCTCGGGAGACGACCAGTCCATCGGACCCTTCACGTGCGAGAGGATCTCGCCGGTGGGGGAGATCAGGTAGGTCTCGGGAAACTTCTCGGTTCCGAAGCGGCGGGCCGTGTCGCGGTGGGCGTCGAGGGCCGTCGGCAGGTCGTCCGCCTTTCGCGCCTTGAGCCAGTCCTCCATGATTTTCCAGCTGTCGTCCACGGAGACGGCCAGCAGCTCGACGCTCGGGTCGGTGCGGACCTTGCGCGAGAACGCGAGGAGGCCCGGCAGCTCCTCCACGCAGGGCGGGCACCACGTGGCCCAGAAATGGAGGATCAGCAGCTTTCCCGGCGCGCGGGCCAGATCGCGTTCGGCTCCGCCGCGGAGGCGAACGGGGCGTGTGGACGTGGAAGCGGCCTGCGAAGATTCTGAGGGCGAAGGGGCCGAACCGGGCGCCACCTCACCGCGGCGCAGCTCTTCGGGCCGCAAGGAATCGCGCACCAGCGGCGCGGTGAGCGCGGTGGCTGCGGCGACGACCGCGATGAACGTGACTCTCCGTGCGATCGGTGTCATGGGGCCTCTCCTGCCGCGGTGAGGCGCAGCGCCTTCGGGATCGTGACCTTGAGCGGCAGGATCGCGACACGGCAGACCGGACGCACCGCGCAACGCTCGCAGTGCCGCCGGGTGCGCTCGCGCACGCACTCCGCCAGGATGCCCAGCCGCGAGAGCGCCCAGTCGTACGCCACGGGATCGCCGGGCGAGACGCGGCGCAGCCACGTGGTCGCCTCTCGCGCGGCCTCGAGGTCGGCGGTCTTTCGGCGCGTGAGCCCGAGGTAGGTGGCGATGCGGTGCACGTGCGTGTCCATCGGCAAGAGCAGACGGGCGGGATCGAAGAGACCTCCGGTCCACAGGCCGAGATCGAGATCCTCGGTGCGAACGGTCCAGCGCAGGAAGAGATGCGCTCGCTTGCTGGCCGAGCCCTTCCCCGGCGTGGGGAGCAGGAATCGCAGGCCGTGCGAGGAAGTGGCGCCCGACGCGCAGGCCTCCTGGCGCAGCACGCCGAAGAAGCGGTCGAGCGCGGGGATGTAATCCTCGCCGGGCTCATCGCCGGCTGCGAACAGGGCGCCCAGAGTTCGGTACTCACGCAGCACCCGCGCGATGGCCGTGAGGAATGCGGTGATCTCGGTCGCACCGACCCAGCGATGGACGAAGCTCCGCAGCGCGGGCGGCGTGCGCCCGTCGAAGTCGAGGAGGAACCGCGAGGGAGACGGCCCCATCGCCGCGAGGAGCCGCTCGAGCGAAGCCTGGATCGAGGCCACCCTCCCGAAAGCGAGCGACGAGGAAAGGAGGGCGACGACCTCCTGGTCGACGGGATCGCGGTAACGATGAGGGAACACCAGGGGATCGGAATCGAGCCGTCGCCCCGCCCACTCCGCGCGAAGGCGGATGAGGTGATCGGTCAGCAGGGGGAGGTCGGGCCGGAGGGAGCGTGCCACTTCTTACGCGAGCCCCTTTTCGCGGACGATCGTATCAGGCGAGATCAACGGCTCGCACCAGGGAACCCGCTTCCCGAGAAGGCTCCCGATCTGGCAGGCAACCGGGTAAGTTGTTACCATGCAGCGAAGTGAAAAGGCCGGATCCCGCGGCTTCCCCCCCGGAGCGCAAGGTCGAGAAACCGTCCAGTAGCAAGGCGGTTCTGGTGGGCGTCTACGGCCGCCACGTGACGAAGGCGATGGCCGAAGACCACCTGGACGAGCTGGCCCGGCTGGTCGAGACCGCGGGCGGACAGGTGGTCGCGCGCACGCTCCAGGAACGCCGCTCTCCCGACAACGCCACCTTCGTCGGCAGCGGCAAGGTGAAGGAGATCGCCGAGGCGGCCGAGGCGCTCGGGGCCGGCTGGACCGTCTTCGACGACGAGCTCTCGCCGTCGCAGATCAAGAATCTCGACGCGGCGCTGCCGACGCGCGTCTCGGACCGAGCCAGCGTGATCCTCGAGATCTTCGCCCTGCGTGCCCGCTCACGCGAGGCGATGACGCAGGTCGAGCTGGCGCGCCTGCAGTACCTCCTGCCGCGCCTCGCGGGCGGGAGCACGGGCCTCTCGCAGCAGCGCGGCGGCGGCGCGTTCCGCGGCGGCTTCGGCGAGAAGCAGATCGAGCTCGACCGCCGCAAGATCCGGCGCCGCATCGACACCCTCAAGCTCGACCTCGAACGCATCGAGAAGAGCCGCGAGGTGAGGCGCCGCAACCTGCGGCACGTGGCCACGGTCTCTCTCGTGGGCTACACGAACGCGGGCAAGACCACGCTCTTCAATCGCCTCACCGCCTCGAAGGAGTTCGCCGAAGATCGCCTCTTCGCCACGCTGGACCCGCGGCATGCGCGTCTGCACGGCGTCGGCGGGCGCGCCATCGTCCTGTCGGACACGGTCGGTTTCCTGCGGAAGCTGCCGCACTCGCTCGTGGCCTCGTTCAAGTCCACGCTGACCGAAGTGCACGAGGCCGACCTCCTCGTCCACGTGGTCGACGCGTCTTCGCCCCAGTCCGACGAGCAGCGCTCGGTCGCCGAAGCGGTGCTGCTCGAGATGGGCGTGGAGCCCCGGAAGGTGCTGCTCGTCTACAACAAGGCCGACCGCCCCGCGCCGCTCGCGCTGGACACGGGCGCGCTGCGCATCTCGGCCACGACCGGTGAGAACCTCGACAAGCTGAAGGACGCGATCGTCGCGCAGCTCGAGGCTCTGGGCGTGACGGTCGACCTCTACGGAATGCAGGGCGTGGCCGCGCTCGCGGGAATCAGCGAAGGGTCCGACGAGTCGTGAAGGACGTCCAGCTTCCGCCCCGTTTCGATCCGCTCGCGGTGCTGTCGGGCGATGTGGCGCGCGTGCTGGTGGCCTTCGATCGCGAGCGCGACGCGCGCGTGGTGCTGAAGCTCGCGGCCACCGCCTCCGAGGAAGACTTTCTTTCGCTGCGCTGGGAATTCCGTCTGCTCGCCTCCCTGGACCACCCGTCGATCGTGAAGGCGCGCGACTTCGGCATGACGCTGGACGGCAGGGCCTGGTTCTCGATGGACGAGGTGGCCGGGCCCGATCTCGCCACCTTCGCCAAGGAGCACGCGCTGCTGGAGAACCTCTCGGCGCTCGTCGATGTGGCCCACGCGCTCGATTACGTGCACGGCCGCGGGCTGGTGCACGGCGACGTGAAGCCGCTGAACGTGCGCGTGGCCGGCGAGCGCGCGTTCCTGCTCGACTTCGGATTGGCGTTCGTGAAAGGGGAGAAGGCCGAAGGGATTCGCGGTACGCCCGCGTATGCCGCGCCTGAAGTCCTGCGCGGCGCGCGCCCCGATCGCCGGGCCGACCTCTATTCGCTCGGGATGACCTTCTACGAATCGGTGACGGGCGTCCTCCCGACCGCGGGACGCGACCTCACCGGCATCCTGCGCTTCCATCTGGAAGAGGATCTGCCCGTCGCCTCGCACGTCGTCCCCGGAATCCCCGGAAAGCTCGACCGCATCCTGGCCCACATGCTCGAGCGGGAGCCGGGCGCACGCTATGCGTCCGCGCGCCATCTGCTCGAGGATCTGGGTCGTGAATTCGGGCTCGTGCGCGGCTCCACGCTCGATGCGCGGCCCGAGCTGCTGACGCCGCCGTTCGTGGGCCGCGCCAATTTGCTGTCCCGTTTCCAGGAGGCGCTGCGCGGAGCGCGCGACAGCCACGGACAGACCATCGTCGTGCTCGGCGCGGAAGGCTCGGGCAAGAGCCGGCTGCTGCACGAATGGCGGGCGGCTTCGCAGTCCGAGGGGGCCTTCGTGGTGGAGGGGCGCTCCCTCGCGGAAGACCGCACCCCGTATCGCCCCATCCTCGACGTGCTCTCGGCGATGACGCGGCGGGGCGGCTCCGCCGGAGCGGGCGCGCGCGCCGCGCTCGCCAAGGCGGCCCGGCTCGCGGCCACCCAGGTGGAAGATCTGCCGATCTCGCGGTTGAGCGACGAGCGCACTCGCCTTTCGCTTTTCGAAGACGTTCTGGCCGCCTTCGATTCCACGCGCGCCAACGAAGTGGGCGATCGCCCGCTCGTGGTATTCCTCGACGATCTGCACCTGGCCGACCGGGCCACCCTGAGTCTTTTGTCGTTTCTCTCCAAGGCGGTCGAGACGCTGCGGATCATCCTCGTGGGCACCGCGCGTTTTCAGACGGAATCCGATGACGAGGAGGCGGGGACGGGCGCGGATCCCGCCGGGGCCCCGCTGACCGACCTCTCCGATCAACCGTGGCCCCTCGTCGCTCTGATCGAGAGCGAGGTGGCCGTGGCGGCCGCGGGCGCGCTGGGCGAGAGCGAGCTGCCGCTGGAGTTCTCGCGCGCGCTGCATCAGGAATCGCAGGGTCTGCCCGGAAACCTCGTGCGCATCCTCGAGCACTACGTCGAGGCGCGCGTCGTGGTCATCAATGAAGGGCGGCTCGAGATCGACGAGGACCGCCGGCGGAAGCTGGTGCATCCGGGGGCTGCCGCCGAGCTGCTCGATGCGCGCCTCCAGTCGCTCCCTCCCGCGCGCCGCACCCTGCTCACGGCTCTATCGATCGCCCCGACCGACCTCACCTTCGACCTCGGTCGCCGACTTTCGGCCACCGTGGCCGGACGCACCGGAGCCGACGCGACGCCGGCGATTCCGGGGCCGGGCGATGCGGTCGCGACCGACGCGCTCACCGACGATCTGCATGCGCTCGCCGCCTCGGGGCTGCTCTCGGCGGTGGACGGCCCGAGCGAAACGATCTACGAGTTCGTCTCGGCCACCACGCGCGAGCTCCTGGCCGCCTCGCTCGGCGAGCCGGAGAGGCGCGCCCTGCACGACTGCGCTGCCGCTTATTTCGAATCGCGCCTGAACCAGCGCCCCGACTTCATCTCCGCCGCCGCGACCCACGCCCTCAAGGGGGGCGATCCCGAACGCGGCATCCGGCTCGGCCTCGCCGCGGCGGCGCAGGCAGAGAGGCTCTTTGCGTACGACCCCGCGGCCACTTTCTACACGGGCGTCCTCGAGTTCCTCGAGATCCTGAGCCGCGATGCCGAGAAGGCCGTGGTGCGCGAGCGCCTGGGAGATGTTCATTTCCGCGCCGGGAACTGGCGGCGCGCGCTTTCCGCGTATCACTTCCTCCTCAAGGAGCT
>JBDSFL010000022.1:0-6126 GCA_039919545.1 Thermoanaerobaculia bacterium
CGCGTGGCCGAGGCCGCCCGCCCCGTGCCCGAGAAGATCGAGCCCCCGGCCGCCAGCAGCTCGGTGCTCATCTCCGATCCGGTCGCGTGAGCGAGGGGCCGTGAGCGAAAGTTCCGCCGAGGCCCCGGGACTCACGCTCGTGCTCCTCACCGAGACACCCGATGCCTGGGCCGAACGCTCGGCGGCGCGCCTCCCGGAATTTTTGGCCGACCATGCGGTGTGCGAGCTGCAGGCCTCGGTCTTCGCGCTCTCGCTGGTGGGAATGTATCCAGACAACGACGCGCTGATGGACCGGCTCTCGGCGCTGGCGGCCGAGGAGCTGGGGCACTTCCGGCGCATCGCCAAAGAGACGCGGCGGCTGGGCGTGATCCTGCCGACGAAGCGGCGCAATGCCTACGTGGCGGCGCTGCGGGCCGCCTGCCGCAGCGGCGCCGAGCCCGCGAAAGGGCTCGACCTGCTGCTCGTGGCCGCGCTCATCGAGGCGCGCAGCCACGAGCGCTTCCTCAAGCTCGCCTCGCATCTCCGAGACGAGCGGCTCGTCCGGCTCTACCGGGAGCTGGCTGACGACGAGGCCCGGCACGGCCCCATCTACCTCGAGCTCGCGGTCAAGCACGCCGGTCTCGAAGCCACCGTCCAGCGGCTCGACGAGCTCCTCCCGATCGAGGCCCGCGCCCTCTCGGGCGGGCCCGGCCGGGAGATCGCCGTCCACGCTGCGGTATAGACTTCCTCCAGAAGCTCGCAGCCTCATATCAGCACAGCGCCACGGCACCACGGAGGAGCCATGAGTCTCCTGAAAGAATTCCTGAGGATCGACTCCGATCGACGGAGCGCCCACGACCTCCTGCGCACCGAGGCGACGCAGCGCCGTTCGCGCATCGACGAGCTTTCGGCCGAGGCCAAGCGACGCCGCGACGAGATCAGCATGCTGGAAGAGGGGCTCATTCGCCTTGCCGACGACATCGGCCGCGTCGAGCAAGAGATCCTGGACATCGATCGGCGCCGCATGGAGCACGATGCGGACGCGGGGAATCGCAAGGCCGAGGCCGTCCGCGCGCGCTTCGGAGAAGACCGAAAAAGCGGCGAGAAGCTGGGCGCCGATTTTCGGAATCTGCGCTCCGAGTTCCATGCCGAGCGCGAGAAGCTGCTCGCGCAGGCCGATACGGGCCGCATGATGGACAACTACTTCCAGATCGAGACGTTCCTGAAGGATTCCGGCCAGCCCATTCCCGATGCGGCCCGCAAGGCTCTCTCCAAGGAGCGCACCGACCTCCTGGCGCGCATCGGGCCGCTGGTCGCGCCCCCGCCCTCTCCCGACAGCATCTTCCGGGCGACGCTCGCCTATGCCGCTCTGGACGGCCCCACGCCGCGGGCGCTCGTGGCCATCGGGCTCGCCGAGCCGTCGGAGCCCTGTACCGTGACGGACCTCGCCGCCACGCTGCTCTACGGGTCGTACGCCTCGGCCGTGGAGCGGCTCGGCCCCGGCGTGCCGCGGCCGACGCAGAAAGATGGCGTCGTGGTGTACGACATGCCCGTCACCGGGAGAAATCCCGAGGAGGTCGCCCTCGAGCTCTTCCTGGCGGTGGAGGAAGGCCTGAAGAAGGCCGCCAATGCCATCGCGGTGCGCTGCGAGCTGACCGGCGTCTTCGTCGAACCGCTGATCGCGGAGGCGGTGTTCGCCTCGGACCAGACGTCCTGAGGGGATGTGAGGAGCAGACCATGTCGGTGAAATGGATCGGTGATGTGGCCCGCGAGCTGAACATCGACGTGTTCGAGGCCATCGAGCTTCTGGCCAGCAAGCAGAACTATCCGATGAACGGGCTGCTGGACGAGGACCGCGTGCAGATGCTGAAACGGGACGTGAACGTGAAGCACGGGGTGGAAGCCTCGGGAATCGTCCCTCGTCCCGCGCCGCCGGCGATTCCCGCGGTGCCGGGAGCTTCCGGTGCCAAGGCGGCTCTCGCGTCCGCGCCGTCGACGGTGGGTCGGCCGGACGCCCCGGCGCCGCCTCGGGCGGAGGTCACCTCCGTCACGTCGCCCATCCCGCAAATGCGAGACAGCGCCGAGGACCGGACCGTGATCCTTCCGCCTCCCGAATAGGGCGCCCGTCCCAAATTCCTAGCGCGCGACCGCGGTTCCCGTCATGGCGCCGTTCTGCGCCCAGCGCTGCGAAGGGAACCCTGCGGAGAGCAGCTTGCCCGCGGGGTCGTACGAGACGCTGTAGGTGAACGGGTCGATGGCGGGTGAGAGGTAGCCGAAGCGGGCGTCGCGCAGCAGCACGTGCGTGATCCCGTCGGGGTCGCGCGTCTCGCGCGCCGCGGGGAATCGCGCGAAGCGTCCGAAAATTCCCTGCCTCCCGTTCAGCAGCGTGCGCAAGGCCAGAGGGCCGTCCGCCTTCGGGATCACACGCGGCTGGGCATCCGCGACGGAGCGATACACCCCTTCGAGGCGCCGGACGAGAAACTCGATTCCCCGCGCCGAGGCCGCCACGGATTCGAGGCCCTCCTGCGTCGGGGAGGGATGCGGATCGAGTCCGCGTTTTCCGAGGTCGAGGAAGTATGCGGTGATGTTCACACCGTCGTCGCCGAGCACGAGCCAGCGATTCGGCGAGAGGGGCTGCGGAATGGCGGCGCGCGTGGAGCCCGCGACGGGGAGCAGCGAAACGCCGGCCTGCATCGCCACGCCGTGCCGCGAGGCGCAGAGCATCACGTAGAGCGAGCTCGCGAGAAGAGTTGCCCGCGCTCCCAGGCGGCCGCGTGGAACCGACCGGCGGGCGATCCAGAAGGAGCCGATCAAACCCAGGATCAGGAGGCCGGAGAAGACGAAGTCGATGATGAAGACCCAGTCGAGCGAGTAGCGCTCCCACGAGAGCGGCGAGAAGAACATCGTGCCCCAGGACGTGATCCAGTCGAGGAGGATGTGCGAGAGCACGCCGATGCCCGACACGAGCGAGAGCCGGGCGAAGGCGAGTCGCGGCGGCGGAGTCTTCCGCAGGCACAGCAGGCCGTAGGCCGCGCCACCCAGCAAGAGCGCCCAGAGCGGAAGCAGGAAGAACGAGTGCGACAGCCCGCGATGCTGCGTGATGTAGAACTCGGGGGAGAAGGGGGAGAGCAGAACGTCGGCATCGGGGAACATCGCGGTGGCAAAGCCGGTCCAGATTTCGGCGCGGTGGAGGGTGCGGTCGGCGGGCTTTCTCTCGGCCGGAAGTGCCCAGGCAAGGACGGCACCGGCAAGGCCGTGAGTCAGGGTATCCATCGACCTTCAGGATACCGCCCACGGACCACTCGAGGCACCCCCCTCCGGGTTATCCTGCCCGGCCCATGAGACGAAGCTTGCACGATCGAAGGATTCTCATCACGGGGGGCGGAACCGGAATCGGCAAGGCCCTCGCCGAATCCGCGGCCCGCGAAGGAGCCGCCGTCTTCGTCACCGGACGCAGACCCGAGCCGCTGGCCGAGACCGTAGGCTCGATCCTCGGAATTACGCCGGGCGCTCGGGCTGGCTTCCTGCCCCTGGATCTCACCGCGCCGAAAGCTCCCGCGCGCCTCGTCGGCGAGGCCGTGCAGTTTCTCGGCTCACTGGACACGCTGGTCGTGAATGCCGGCTTCGGCGAGAAGCGCGCGCTGGGAGAGTTCGACGAGAAGACGATCGACGAGTCGATCGCCGTGAATCTCACCGCCGCCATCAAGACCACCCAGGCGGCGCTGACGGCGCTCGAGGAAAGCGCCCGCGCGCGACCCGGGGCCGACATCATTCTTCTGGCGTCGATCGCCGGCATGCAAGGCTTCGCGGGAGGCTCGATCTACTGCGCGACGAAGTGGGGCGTGCGAGGTTTCGGCAAGGCGCTCCAGGAAGAGCTCAAGCCGAAAAACATCCGGGTCACGATGATCTGCCCCGGCAGCACGGACACCGCCTTTTTCGATCGCTTCCCGGCTGGGATTCCTCGCACCGAGATGCTGCGCCCCGCCGAGGTCGCCGACGCCATCCTGCACGTGCTCTCGGCACGGCCGGAAGTGCTCTTCGAGGAGCTGATCCTGAGGCCGCGCGTGGTGAAGACTTGAACCTTCGCGCCACGATCCCGCTCCTGGCAGGGCTCCTGATGCTGGAAGGCGGGGCTCTCGCCCAGGCACCCGCGCTGGACGAGCCAAACGCGGCACAGGCGGCGCACGAGGCGCACGTCGAGACGAACGTGAGCGTGGTGGCCACCCGGCTGGACCAGCCCGAGACCGGAGCCACCGTGCGCGTGCTGACCCGGGAGGACATCGCCCAGCTGCCCGCCCGCTCGCTACCCGAGCTGCTTTCCGAGCTGCCCGGCATCGATGTGAGGAGGCGCGGCGCCGAGGGGGTCCAGGCCGACATCGGTATCCGCGGCTCGGATTTCAACGGCACCCTGATCCTCGTGGACGGCGAGCCGATGAACGACCCGCAGACGAACCACCTGTCCGCCGACATCGACGTCCCCATCGATTCCATCGAACGCATCGAGGTGCTGTACGGCGCCGGCAGCGCGCTCTACGGCTCGGATGCCGTCGGCGGCGTGATCAACATCGTGACGCGCGGCGCGAACCTGGGGCGCGCGCAGGCCAGCTGCGAGACGCGCTACGCCCACGGCAGCAATTCGCTGGATGCGGGCGGCTACCGCGGCGCCTTCAAGACGAGCGAAACGCTCGCCTTCGCGGTCGACTCCTCACGGGCCGAGTCGCGCGGATTCCGGGATGACACCGAGTTCTCGACGAAGACGCTGCGCCTCTCGTCCCGCCTCGAGACGAAGTACGGCCCCGTCTCGGCCTCGGTGGGCTATGCCGGCCGCGAATACGGCGCCTTCGCGTTCTACGGCACCGCGTTTCCGAACCAGCAGGAGACGACCCGCACGCGAACGGCGCGGCTCGGCGCCGAGCTTCAGCTCGGCGGCTGGACCGTTACGCCTTCCTTCTCGTTCCGGGCGCACCACGACGACTACGTGCTCGTCCGGAGCAACCCCGCGTTCTACGAGAACCGGCACGACGCCGACCGCTCCACGCTGCGCCTCTTCGCACGGCACGCGCTGCTCGGGGGCTCGCTCGCCTTCGGCGCCGAGGGGGGGCGCGAGACGATCGCGTCGACGAACCTGGGCGCGCACGGACGGAATCGCGGCGCGCTCTTCCTCGAGTACGGCCGTTCGCTGCTGGCCACGCGGCCCGGCGCGCTGAACCTCGACGTGGGGCTTCGCGCCGACAGCTATGAGGGATTCGGCACCCGCTTGTCGCCGCACGCGGCGCTGTCGTACTCGCCCTCCGGCCGGCTCCGCCTGCGGGCGTCGGCGGGCACGGCGTTCCGCATCCCGACTTTTCTCGACCTCTACTACAACGATCCGCAGAACAAGGGAAATCCGGATCTCCGTCCCGAGCGCGCCACGAACGTGGAGGTGGGGGCCACCTACGACACCGGCGTGCTGCGCGCCGACGCCGCGTTCTTCAACCGTCATGCGGTCGACCTCGTGGACTACGTGCGCTTCGCCCCCACCGACCGCTACGAAGCGCGCAACGTGCGCGAGGCCGACATCAGCGGCATCGAGGCGACGCTGGAGCTGAAGAAGCCGCGCGTCCTCGCGCCCGTGACGCGGCTCGCGCTGCAGGCGACGTATGTTTTCACCGACCTGGCAAGGCTCTCGGCCGCCGCCGACGGCGCGACGGAGGGAAAATACGTGCTCGACCCGCTGCACGTGAAGTGGGACTTCATCGTCGGGCTCAGGCTTCCGGCGCGCACCCGGCTGCACTCACGGCTGAGCTACCTGTCCCGCCCCAGCTTTGCAGACGGCGTGTGGCTGCTCGAAGCGCGGGCGGGCTGGCAGACGCTCGAGGGGGACATCCTGGAGGTCTACCTCGAGGGGCAGAACCTCGGAGACGTGACGTATCAGGAACGTCCGGGCGTGCCGTTGCCGGGACGGACGATCGTGGCTGGGCTGAACCTGACCTGGTGATTCACGAGTTTTTTTGCCTGAGGGATCGATCGGGCCGGCCCTGACGGGCCTGGTGCTAGCAGCCCGTGGCGAAAGTAGGAGGGGTCGGATTCCGGGCGCCGCGGGGTCGGCTGCCAGGCGCCGCGACGACTGGTGATCCGGGAGATCACCGAGGAGCGGCAACACCGCAG
>JBDSFL010000025.1:0-8304 GCA_039919545.1 Thermoanaerobaculia bacterium
AACTCAACGCTACCCTCGAGAAGCGCGTTCCAGACGAGGAGATGGTCGAGCGCGTTCTGCTCCCAGGTCCAGTCCCGAACCGATGCCAGGCGCTCCTGACGCTGAGCCGCGAGGCGTGAGAACACCTCGAGAAGCTGCTCGTAGGTCTCGACGGGCTCCGTGAGACCGGCGGGGGCGTCGAGGTGGAAGCCCTGCGGGGTCGCGATCGTCTTCAGGCCGAGGGCCAGGGCATCGAGCGTTCCCAGGGACCCTTCGTCCATGCCGAGATAGAGGTAGTACTCGCAGGTGCTCATGGCCGTGATGAGCGCTCGATAATCCGCCTGGTAGTCCGCGGTCCCCGGGTCCCAGGCGACGGTCGCGCCGGCTTCCCGAAGGCGCGGCACCACGGCGTCCCAGCCGCCGCCGCCGATCTCGAAGTGGAAGGGTGCAAGGTCCAGCTCGCCGGCGAGCCTGAGCAGAAGCGCTTCGCGCTTTCGGCCGTCCGGGTACAGACGCGTCGCGATCGCGATCCGGATCCGCGTCGGAGCGGCAGGCACGTCGTGCGCGGGCAGCACGTACCAGAGGCGATCGGCGGGAATGCCCCATTGCACGAGGGCGCGCCTCATGTCACGGGACATGCAGAGGCCGAGGTCGACGGAGACCCCCAGGATCGAGGCGAGATGCGCGGTCTTGTACGGATCGTCGATGTGCGTGATGCAGACGGTCGATTTCCGCCCGGCCCTCCGCGACACCATGCCGTAGCTCATCCAGTGATTGATGTCGGCTGAGTCGTCCGGATCGGAGCCCATCGTCGCTGCCACGCCCGCGCGCGTCAGCTCTTGGACGAGGCGCTCGCCCATCTTGCCGATGATCCAGGAGGTGTTCTCGGCGCTGATGATGAGCCGGACTCGCAGAATTCCGGCCGGGTTGCTTCGATCGACGTCTCGCACGCGGCGCCCTATTGCCGCAGGGAATCGCGAAGGAATTTGAGCGAGGCCAGCTGCCCGATGCGTTCTCGAATCAGGTGCACCCGTGCCGGCTGAAACAGGGCCTCGACCGGGTACGGGGCGAATGCGGAGGAAAGGTCTTCCCGGATGAAGAAACCATTCGAGCCGGAGAGATTGCATGACACGAGCCGATAGCCGGCGAGATGGTCCACCAGGGACTGCAGAGAAGCGCCGTGATAGTCGTCGAGGGCCCAGGTGTGCGCCGGGTCGTACTCGATGCTCAAGGCCAGCGGCGGCGGGAACTTGCCGTTGTATTCGGCGACGATCACCCGCGGGCGCACGGCCAGGAGGATGGCCTGGAGCACGTAGAGGTCGTTGCCGTCGATGTCCACGCTCAGGAGGTCGAGCTCTGGGGCCTTTGCTCTCGCGAGGGCCGAGCTGACCATCCCGGGAGCGTTCTCTCGCGTCACGAAGGCACGAACGACGTGGAGGCGCGGGCTCTCGAGCGGAATCCACCGCGCCATGTGCTCGACGTTCTTGCTGCTGCCGTCGATCCAGGTCCCTCGCCAGCCCTTGAGCAGGAGCGCGTGGGTGTTGTTCTCCGAGCCGTTCCCGCAGCCGATCTCCACGAACGAGCGGCTTCCTTCGCCGATCCGCCGAAAAATCTCCGAGATGATTCCGTCCTCATCCGTCTGGCTGTAGATCTTGTGTCCCCAGAGAGCCACATTGTCGGGGGTCACGGCCCGGAGCTGCTCGCGCAGCGCCGAGAGCTCCTGCCGAAGGAGGATCTGATCGACCGTGGCTGACTGAAAGTAGGGGCCGCTCGCGGCGAGCACAGACTTGACGTAAGCCTTGAAGCGCGCGAGCGGCGACATATTGGTCAGTATACGGCCCGGTATTCCTCGTCTGGAGCGCTCACCTGACGCTTCGAAGGGCGCTCAGCGTCGATCGCGCCGCAGGCGCTCGACCTTGCCGCGCGCCACGCTGTACAGCCTGCTGGCGAAGCCGCCGAGCGAACCCATCACCGACTTCTCGTCCGACCTCAGCAGCGGCGCGCCGCTCTCCGCCGGCGTGCAATGCAGCTCTGCCGGCGCGCCTTTCAGCGCGATGATCGTCTGGCGATCCGGGCGCCTTCCGGGCAGCGCGGGAACGTCACAGGCGAAGACCGAGGTGAACCCGGCATCCTGCAGCGCGTTGTCCAGCGAGGCTCGGCTCAGCCACACGCTCGACGCATTGTCGATCGACGCCCACGGCTTGCTCGCGCGCTGCTCCTTCGTGGTCCACGACAGATGCTCGAAAACCCGGCGGCCCCGGTAGCTCTTGCCTTCGAAGGTGAGGCCGCTGTCCACCCACTGCGAGACGTGGGTGTCGATGATCAGGAGGCGCGTGCAGACGCTGGCCATCCGTCGGATCACCTCGAAAACGTCGGGTGCGTCGAGGTGGTAAAGGATCCCGATGCACAGCACGACGTCGAACAGCCCGTACGTTTCCACGCTGAGGTTCCGGACGTCGTCCTGGCGCACCTCGTAACGCGAAAGCTTCAGCGCCTCCGCCGCGAATCGCGCCTTGGCGATGTGCGTCTCACGGATCTCGATCCCCACCACGTCGGCGCCGTGGCGGGCCAGCTCGATTCCGTACTGCCCTTCGAGGCAGGCCAGATCGAGCGCACGAACCTGGTCGAGCGGCTTCCCCGCGAGGTCGAGGGTGGCCTGGGTGATCCGACGGATCAGGCGCGAGTTGCCGTCGAGCCGATCGGGATCGTGGTCGGTATAGACGCCGCCGCCGAGGTGGATCGTATGAGCGGTCCAGGAGCCATGGCGGTCCACGAACTCCTGCTTGCGCCGTTGCAGCTCTTCTCGATTCACGTCATCCATTGAGCTTCGATGTTATCGCGAGGCCGCACGCGAGCTTCCGCTCCGGGCTCTGTGTCAGCTCCGCGAGGAGTCTGTCCGAGCCACCCGCGCGAGAGCTTCCCTCAGCGCCTCGAGCGTCACCGGCTTGCTCAGCACGTGATCCACGCCCTCGGGGCGGTCGGCGGCCGACATGAAATCGCCGAATCCCGTGAGCATGATGACCGGCTCCTTCGGGGCGATTCCCTTGATGGCCGAAGTCAGCTGGTCGCCGTTCATCTCGGGCATCGCTCGGTCGGTGATCACGAGATCGAACGATCCGGCCTTGAAGAGGTCGAGGGCTACCCGTCCGTTCGAAGCGAGCTCGACCTGGTGTCCGTCGCCGACGAGGTACTGCACGAGCAGCGCACGGACATCGGGGAGGTCCTCCACCACGAGCACTTTCAGGATCGGGGGCAGAGGTTTCTCGACGACGGGCAGGCGGTTCCGGTTCGGTCCGCGGTCGCAGGTGTAGACCGGCAGGTGCACGATCACCGTGGTGCCTCTTCCCGCCACGCTCCGGATGTCGATCGTGCCGTCGTGTCGAGACAGCGTGCCGTAAACCATGGCGAGACCGAGGCCCGTGCCCGATTCCCCCTTGGTCGTGAAGAACGGCTCCAGGCAGCTCTTGCGCACCTCTTCCGTCATCCCGACACCGGAATCCCGCACCTGGAGCACCACGGTCTGCCCTTCGAGGTGCGTGGAAACCTCGAGCGTTCCGCCCTCGGGCATCGCATCGACGGCATTGAAGATGAGGTTCGTGAGGATGTCGCGGAGCTCTGATTCGTCGCCGGGCACGGGAGGCGTTCTCTCCAGCTTCGACACGACGTCGATGGCGACGCCGCGGGCCTGCATCTGATCCTTCCAGCGCGGCTGGGTGTACGCGATCGCGTCGGTCACGACCCGGTTCATGTCGACAGGAAGGAAGACGTCGTCCTGCTTGCGGTGCCGGTAGAACTCGCGCAGACGGGCGACGACGCGCGCGGCATCCTTCGCGCCGGTGTTGATGAGCTTCAGGTAGCGCCGGACGCGGTCTTTGTCGTCCAGGTTCTCCTGCCGGTCGAGGAGGACTTCCGTGAAGCCCAGGATGCCCGACAAGGCGTTGTTGAAGTCGTGCGCCACGCCGCTGGCCATCTGACCGAGCGCGCGGAGCCGCTCCTGCTCGACCGTCTTCTCCTGGGCGGATCTCAGGCTCCTCAGCGCTTCCTCGAGGCGCCAGCTCGTTTCCTGAAGAGACTCCTCGAACTTCTTGCGCTCCGTGACGTCGCGCATGATCCAGCGGAAGCCGACGCGCCAGCCCGACGTCTCTCGCGCGATGGCGACCGTGACCTCGGCATCGAAGGGAGCGCCAAGCTTCGGCTCGATGCGCAGCGGCCAGCTCGTGACCATCTCGGGTCCTTCGGCCTTCATCTGCGCGAGCTGCTGGCGGAAGCCCTTGCGCTCGTGCTCGGCCACGTAGATTGCCATCGGCGTGCCGATGAGGAACTCGAGCCGGCGGACGCCGAGGAGGAGCAGCGACGCGCGATTGGCCTCCTGGACCACTCCCTCGAGGTTGGTCGTGATGTAGGCGTCCGGTGCGAACTCGAAGAGCTCGTGGTAGCGCTGCTCCTGCTCCCGGAGGCTTCGGTTGGCGGAGCCCAGCTCCTGGTTCTGCTGCTGAACGATCTCGCCGGTCGTGCGCAGCTCCTCCAGCGTCACCGACACTTCCTCGAGCGCTTCCTCCATCAGCTGACGCGCGGGCGCGGGGCTGTCTCCGGCAGCCTCCCACATTTCGTCCAGTCTGCGTCGCAGGATCAGGATCTCGCCGTCGTACGGAATGACCTTCACTGGTACCCCCGAGGTCTGCTGTTCCTCGGGTCATTCTAGGCCAGATTCGCTCCGCTGGAGATGCACGGGGACACGGTCTCGCCGGGGCGCGAACGCTCTGAAATGGGACTGGCTGATAATGCGGCCATGACGAAGATCGTGGTTCTGGGAGCAGGGCTGGTCGGCTCGCTCATGGCGCGGGATCTGGCCGAGGACGGACGCTTCGAGGTGACGGCCGTGGATCGCAGCGAGGCCGCCCTCGGCATGCTCGCCGGGCTCCCTCGCTTGAATACCGAGCAGACGGACCTCGCCTCGGCCGCGGACATCACGCGTGCCGTCTCGAGCGCCGACGTGGTCGTGGGCGCGGTGCCGGGCTTCCTCGGCGCGGCAATGCTTCGCACCGTCATCGCGGCGCGCAAGCCGATCGCGGATATCTCCTTCGCGCCCGAGGATCCGTTCTTGCTGGACGCCGAGGCGAAGAGCGCGGGCGTTTGCGCCATCGTCGATTGCGGCGTGTCGCCGGGTCTGTCGAACCTGGCGGCGGGGCGTGCCGCGTCGCTCTTCCAGGAGACGGATACGATCCGGATCCTCGTCGGCGGCCTGCCCTTCCGCCGCGTCTGGCCCTACGAGTACCGCATCGTCTTCTCCGCCACGGACGTCATCGAGGAGTACACCCGTCCTGCACGCCTCATCGAGAACGGCGTCGTGGTCACCCGTCCGGCCCTCTCGGAGGTGGAGACCTTCGATTTCCCCATCGTCGGCACGCTCGAGGGATTCCTTTCCGACGGCATGCGTACCGTGCTCACCACCGTGCGCGCGCGCCGAATGGAAGAGAAGACGCTGCGCTACCCGGGGCACGCCGAGAAGATGCGCCTGCTGCGCGAGACAGGCTTCTTCGGCGAGACGCCCATCACCGTGGACGGCGTGACCCTGAAGCCTCGCGCGCTGACCGAAAAGCTGCTCTTCTCGGCCTGGAAGCTGCCGCAGGGCGAAGAGGAGTTCACTCTGCTCCAGGTCACGTGTCACGGCACCGAGGATGGCCGGCGCGTGGTGCGCACCTACGACCTCTTCGACCGCACCGACCCGAAGACCGGAGCCACGTCCATGGCGCGCACCACGGGCTTCCCGTGCACCATCGCCGCGCGCCTTCTGGCAGACCGCACTTTTCTCACTCCCGGCATTCACCCGCCCGAGAACCTCGGAAAGGAACCGAGGCTGTTCGACGCTTTCCGCTCCGGACTCGCCCTCAAGGGCATCCAGCTCTCAGAGAAATGCGAGCCGGTTTCCGAGGCATGAGCGGGATCTCCGCCAAGGAAGGGCGAGGCGGTCGAACGCCCGCCGGCGGAGCCCCCGTCGACGCGAAGACCGCGGCGGAAAAAGCGGGGGAAGGAAAGCCGAAGCCGAAGAAGTCCGAACGGCTGAAGGCGCTGCTGCCCGACATCTGGGAGATGGTGAAACCCCGGCGCGGGATCCTGGCCATCGGCTTCGTCCTGATGGCCATCAACCGGGTCTCCGGCCTCGTCCTTCCGGCATCGACGAAGTACCTCATCGACGACGTGATCGGTAAGCGCCACGTGGAGCTGCTGCTCCCGCTCGTGCTCGGCGTCGTGGCCGCCACCCTGATCCAGGGAATCACGTCGTTCTCGCTGACGCAGCTCCTCTCGAAGGCGGCGCAGCGGCTCATCACCGAGCTGAGGCAGAAGGTGCAGTCCCACATCGGCCGGCTTCCCGTCTCTTACTACGATTCGAACAAGAGCGGCGCTCTGGTGTCGCGCATCATGAGCGACGTCGAAGGGGTGCGGAACCTCATCGGCACAGGGCTCGTGGAATTCGTCGGCGGGCTCCTCACGGCATCGATCGCCCTCGTCGTTCTGATGCGGATCAGCCCGAAGATGACGCTCCTGGCATTCTCGTTCCTCACCGTATTCGCCTTCGTCCTCAACAGGGCCTTCAGCACGATCCGGCCGATCTTCCGCGAGCGCGGCAAGATCTCGGCCGAGGTGACGGGCCGGCTCACGGAATCGCTCGGCGGCGTGCGCGTGGTCAAGGGCTACCACGCCGAATCGCGTGAGGAGGAGGTCTTCGGCCTCGGCGTCAAGCGGCTGCTCGACAACATTTTGAAGACTCTGACCGCCACGTCCGTGATGAGCCTGTCCTCGACGGTCCTGATGGGAATCGTCGGCTCCATCATCATGTTCCTCGGCGCCCGCCAGATCATGGCGGGCACGCTCACGCTCGGCGGCTTCTTCACGTACACCATGTTCCTGGGCTTCCTCGTCGCGCCGATCTTCCAGATCGTGGCCATCGGCACGCAGCTCACCGAGGCCTTCGCGGGGCTCGAGCGCACGCGCGAGATCCTGCGGGAACGCCCGGAGGATCAGGATCCGAATCGCGTCGTGGCCTTGCCGGATTTTCGCGGCGAGATCACCTTCGACGACGTGAGCTTCCAGTACGAGAAAGGGAAGACCGTGCTCGAGCACGTGTCGTTCGTGTCCGCGCCGGGCACCGTGACCGCGCTCGTGGGCCCGTCGGGCTCCGGAAAGTCGACCATCATCGGCCTCGTCTCGGCGTTCCACGTCCCCACGGAGGGCGTCATCCGGGTGGATGGCGTCGATCTCTCGACCGTGCGGCTGGATTCGTATCGAACGCGGCTCGGCGTGGTGCTGCAGGAAACTTTCCTGTTCGACGGCACCATCCGCGAGAACGTGGCCTTTTCCCGTCCCGGCGCCACGGAGGAGGAGATCCTTCGCGCGTGCCGCATCGCCCGGGTGGATGAATTCGCCGAGACGTTCGAGCTGAAGTACGACACGGTCGTGGGGGAGCGGGGCGTGAAGCTGTCGGGCGGGCAGCGGCAGCGCGTCTCCATCGCCCGCGCGATCCTGGCGGATCCGCGCATCCTCATCCTGGACGAGGCGACCTCGAGCCTCGATTCGGAATCCGAGGCGCTCATCCAGGAAGGGCTCGCGTTCCTGATGAAGGGACGAACGACGTTCGTCATCGCCCATCGCCTCTCCACCATCCGGCGCGCGCATCAGATCCTCGTCGTGGAAAAGGGAAGGATCTCGGAGACGGGCACGCACGAGACGCTCTACGCGGCGAAGGGGCGCTATTACGAGATGTACACCAAGCAGCACGGCGTGGAGTCGAACCTGTTCCTGGCTCCTGGCGAAGGCGACAAGATGACTCCGGAAGAGAAAGCCAGGGCGGCCGGCGGCGGCGCGAAGGAGCTCGACGCCATCGGCGTGCTGAGCGGACGGACGCGGTAGAGGTGGTTCGCCGATGAGCTCGATACCTGCTTTCTTCGTCCCCGATGCCGATGACGAGACCCGGGAGGCCGCCTACGCGGCGCACGCGGAGCGCTGCGGCAGGCCCGTGCAGCCGTTGGCGCAGCGGATCTTCTCGATCGCCTTCACGAGCAACAACGAGGAGTGGATCGCCACGGTGGGCCAGCCGTTGAGCGGTGTCTTTCGCCGGGTGACCACGATCGCGGGGAAGCGATTCGAGCAGGTGCAGAAGCTCGACGATCCGGCGGTCGTGCTGGCCATCTTCGCGGGAGACCCGTTCCGCGTCGTGACGGACGCGTTCCGGGTTCGCTCGAGCTGGGACAACCCGTTCAGCGCGTCTCCGAGCGCCATCACCTACTTCAGTCACGAGTAGGGGGGGGGCACACGAACAGGGGGGTC
>JBDSFL010000049.1:0-3074 GCA_039919545.1 Thermoanaerobaculia bacterium
AGCTCCTGCGCCTCGTCTTCCCCGGCAGGGCGCGCTCCGTCACGGACCGGCGCATCCGGAAGCTCGCCAAGCGCGGGTGGGTCTCGATCTGGGAGGAACCCGTTGTGCGCGGCGGGCACCCCCACTACGCCCTCCCGACGCGTGCCGGCCTCGCCCGCGGGCGCGCCGAGCTCGTCTCCTCCTCGAACGCCTCCCCCGCCGCCCGGATCGTCGCACTGATGTCGCGGGCGCTCCAGAGAAAGCCGCTCGTCCTCCCGCCCGGCCTAACCCCCGCATTCCTCGCCCACCAGCGCGAGGTGAACCATCTCCTCGTCTCCTTCGAGCGTTGCCCAGCGTTTAGAGTCCAGTGGGCGTCGAGCTGGGACCGGCCCTTCCCGAGCGCGGACGCCGGCCTCCGGTTCCCGCAGCCGGACTACGTGGCCGTCTTCATGACTCCGATCGGGCCACGCCTCGTCTTCGGCGAGCACGACCGCGGGCACGAGAGCCCCGCGCACTTCACGGCTGCGAAGGTCGACCGCTACGCCGCTCTCGCCGTGATGCCGGACGTCTGTGAGCGGCTCTTCGGCTTCCGGACCTTCGAAGTCTGGGTCACCGTCATCGACGCGCGCTTCCGCCACCCGGTTCGCCGCCTACGCGAGCTCGCACGCGTCGCGGCTGCTGGCGGCGCCGCCAGCGTGATGCGCTTCGCGCTCGGCGGCTGGGTTTTCGACGCGCCCGGCGAGCCCGTGTGGTTCCGGGACGCGGCCTTCTCAGAGGGTGACTCCCACCGCCGGCTGGACCACGGGGACTTGGAATGCAGCGCCGTAGTCAACGCAACGAGAAACGCCGCGTCCCCATGACGCCGTGAAACGAAGGTCTCGGCCGAGTTGACGCTTATGACCATTTTCGTGAGGTGCGCTCCCACCGTACCGGAACCCTCGTCACGAGGGAATCCCTCCCGATCCGACTTCCGAGATACAGCAGGAGGAAGAATGTCGATTCAACCGCCTAACCCTACGACCTCGAAGCATCCGGAACCCTGTCCGACGCGAAAGCTCCATCGCGCCGCAACGGAGGCGCACAGAGTGGGTCTTCTGGCACTGCTCTTGATCATCTCCCACGCCGCGCTCGGGGCGACCCTCAGCGTCGTGAACACGAACGACATCGGAGTGGGGTCCCTGCGGCAGGCGAACACAGACGCGAACACCGCAGCGGGAGGAGACACCATCACGTTCGCCATCCCTGGGGGCGGCATTCACACGATCACGCCGCTCATACGCGCTTCCACCACCCGATGTTGGAGCGTTCGTTGGCTCAACTCGCCTTGGCCGCAGCCACCTTCAGAGCCGCTTCGACGCCCTTCTCTGCATTGACTCTCTTGACCTCGGCCTGGTCGGCCTTTGAGAGGCCACGGAGCGCCGACATATACCTCCCCTGGAGGGCGAACCTCGGGTGGGCCTTCCGCTTGCTAGCGGGCTTCGCCGAGGCATCAGTGGTCGCAGCGGATGTCTTGGCCGCGTTCGGAGCGGGAGCCTTCCGGGTCTTCCTCCGACCTCGCTTCTTCGCGGCGACCCTCGTCATGGGGAACGGGCCGTCATTCCCTCGGAACAACCCGGTGATCCTGGCGATGGGGTCGAGGGCATTCTTCAGTTCGGCGAGGGTCGATTGCAGCTCCGCGAGGAGCGTGAAGATGGGACGTGGCATGGAGCCTCCTGCCGTGGGATTCTACAGAGAGCTGCTGCATCTGGAATGCCTGATGGCATCCGGCCGGGTATCGGTACACGCAGTTCTACAGATCTTCCGCCAGTGGCTCTCCAAGCGGCGGCTGACGATAAGGCAGGTGCATCGCGGTGGAGAGCGGGCGTACGTGGACTACTCCGGCAAGAGAGCCTCGCTCGTGGACCGCCTGACGGGCGAGTGCGAAGGGTCGAGATCATCGTCGGCGTGCTCGGAGCGTTGAACTACACGTACGCCGAGGCGACCCTCAGTCAGCAGGTCGAAGTAGCACCAGGGAGGACTCTATGGCGTGGAGCAGAGGAGCGGGATCGTGAGATATGCCTGGTGGGCACTGACAGCCCTTGTGCACCAGTACGGCCTCCCAGTGCTCAAGCGATCGCTTCTCGAGAAGGACGGAGCCGAGCTCGCCCCCTCCACGAGCTGTAAGCGGCGGGACAGTTCATCACTGACGAACCCCGCGACGTCTTCCTCTTCAGCTCGAAACTAGTACTGCCGCTTATCGACGCCATCAACGTCCCAATCACGGCGACGAATCCGGGAAACAACACGCCCGAGTTCAGTCAGGGTGCTGACAGCGACGCCTGGACGAGGCGGGCTACAGGGCATCGCCCACATCCGTATTGCCCCGGTGGATCTTAAGGCAAAGCCCGATGGGCACGACTTCGGCCGCTACCACTTCGACCGGACGAGCGCCTCTACAGTCTCGACCTTTACCGGAGCGGCCTGAACGCGATCGGATACCTCGTCCGCGTTCGAAGGATTGGCAGCCCTTGGCTCATTGTGGAGTTTCAGGTTGCGTATCTCTCGTAGATGCCCTCACGTTGGCGCGGACAGACAGGTTGAGAAAGCAGCCCGCCGCGCGCTTTTCATAGGTCGCCTCGGAAGTGAGGCCGCGCGGCGGGGCAGGGTGGCGGTGAAATGCGGCTCGAACGGGGCGACCAAGGTCGGGGCCCGCAATCCGCGGACGCGTAGGATAGGGGCAAGCGCGCCGGGATACCAGAGCTATTTCGTCGGTGAGACGGTTCGTTCCGGTGACACTGCCTTCGGGAACCACTCGTCCGGCCGCGGGGTCAATCGGAAGAGATTCGGTGTCTCTCAGTGGGGGAGGCTGCGCTAGTGAGAATCCAACGGATGACATGGACGGACGTCCGTGTGGCTGTTGCAGTTACGAGAAGTGGCGCCTTGAACCGAGCCCTCATGAAGTTGACATTGCTTTCTTCGCCGCTAAAATACGCGACCCTCGATTGCCTCCCGAGGCATTGCTCCACCCGTGTGAGCGGCTCGGACCGGAAGTCAGTAAACGTCGCGGCTAGCGAAGCCGCTGTTTCGGGAGAGAGAAAGATGAATCGGCTGAATCC
>JBDSFL010000056.1:0-9455 GCA_039919545.1 Thermoanaerobaculia bacterium
ATCTGGAACGCCGGCACCGTGATACCGAAGAACGAGAAGATGGCGCCGCCCGCCGCCGCGAAGGCGGCGAGCATCACGCCGGCGGCCAGGCTGGCGCGCAGCGCCGCGCGGCGGCGTTCGCGCGGCGACCAGCCGGGCGTGAGCGAGACGAAAAGAGGCGCAGCCGAGATCGGATTGATCACCGAGAAGAGAGAGGGAAAGGCAAGGAGCGCAAAACGGGCCGCGGAGGTGGCGATCACGCCGCATTGTAGGAGCCGCCGGAGGCTTCCCTTCGCGCGCCTGAACGCAGGCCACCCAACTCCGGTAACCTCGGGTCGAATGGTGCGGCCCCCGCTCGAGCTGATCCCTTTCTACGGCAGGCTCACGCCGTTCGTGCAGCGTGCCCGCCTGGCTGCCGCCCGCCCCTACCTCCTGGCCGATCGGCGCGTGCTGGACGTGGGCTGCGGCCTCACCTCGCTGCCTGGCTCCCTGCCGTTCTACGTGGGCTGCGACCGGAACGAGGCCGTGCTCGCGGAAAACCGGCGCCGCTTCCCGGAAGCTTCGCTCTGGGCCTGGGATGTCGGGTCCGAGGAGCCCTCGGCGGCGCTCCTGGCCTCTGGGCGTTTCGACGTGGTCCTCATGCTGGCGTTGCTGGAGCATCTCTCCGCGCCGTGGGAGGCCCTGCGGCGCGCGGGCGTCTTGCTCGCGCCCGGCGGCCGGCTCGTGGCCACGACGCCCCATCCCTGGGGCCGCATCCCGCTCGAGGCCGGTGCCGCGCTCGGCCTGCTCTCGCCGCATGCCGACGAGGAGCACGAGACCCTGCTCTCGCGCCCGGCTCTCGAGGAAGCGGGCCGGCGCGCCGGGCTGAAGATGGTGGTCTACCGGCGGTTCCTCTTCGGCCTCAACCAGCTCGCGGTGTTCGAACGTGCGGCCTGCTGACCCGGACGGCAAGGCGCGCCGTGGGGGCACGATCGAGATCGTCGGGGCGCGGACGCACAACCTCAAGGGTGTCTCCGTCTCGATCCCCGTCGGCGCGCTGACGGTGATCACGGGTCCCTCGGGCTCGGGCAAGTCTTCGCTGGCCTTCGATACCCTCTACGCCGAGGGGCAGCGCCGCTTCGTGGAATCGATGTCCACCTATGCGCGGCAGTTCCTGGAGCGCATGGAGCGGCCCGATGTCGACAGCATCGACCACGTGCTCCCGGCGATCGCGATCCAGCAGAAGGCGTCGGCCCGTTCGGCGCGCTCCACGGTGGGCACGGCCACGGAGATCGACGACGTGATGCGCCTCCTTTTCGCTTCCATCGGGCAGACGACGTGTCTGTCGTGCGGCGATTCCGTGGGCCGGCATTCGCCCGAGAGCGTCGCGGCGGACCTCCTGGCCACCTGGGGAGATGGCGCGCGGCTGATGGTGGCCGTGCCGCGCCCTCTCACCGATGCGGCGCGGGAATCGCGGGAGTGGCTGCGCGGGGGCTACCTGCGCGTGCTCGATCCCACGCGCCAGCCCGTCGAGCTGACGGACGGGATGATCGCCCCGGCGTGGGCCGACGGCCGCGCGCGGCTCGTGGTGGGGCGGCACGTGCTGCACGCCCCCGACGCGGAGCTGATGGCGACCCTGGCATCCGCCTTCGAGCTCGGAGCCGGTGAGATGGAGGTGGTGCGCGCGGATGGCGAGCGCCCCTTGCGCCGCTACCATCGCGCGCTCTCCTGCCGCGGGTGCGGCCGTTCGTCCTTCGAGCCCACGCCCGCGCTCTTCTCGTTCAACTCGCCGCGCGGCGCCTGCCCGGCCTGCGAGGGCTTCGGCCGGATCGTGGGAATCGACCCCGCTCGCGTCGTGCCCGACCCCGCTCTCACGCTCGACGAGCGCCCGATCGCCCCGTTCAACTCTCCCGCGTACGAGAGCGCCTACGACGAGATGCTGCCGGCGCTGAAGAAGCATCGCGTGCGGCGGAACGTGCCCTGGGAGGCGCTCTCCGCGGAGGAACGCGACGTGGTGTGGGCCGGCCGCGGGAGCTGGTATGGCGTCGAGGGGCTCTTCAAGTACTTCGAGAAGAAGCGCTACAAGCTTCATGTGCGCGTGCTGCTGGCGCGATATCGCGGCTACACCACGTGCACGGCGTGCGCGGGCGCGAGGCTCGCCCCGGAAGCGCTCGCCGTGCGGATCGCCGGGAAGAACATCGCCGAGCTCGGGCAGCTGCCGCTGGACCAGCTCGACGGATTCTTGCGGGGGCTCGACCTCTCCGATGTCGAGAGAGCGCGCGGCGGCCAGCTCGTCGACGACGTCGTCCGCCGCGTGACGACGCTCATCGACATCGGGCTGCCGTACCTCACGCTCGCGCGCACCGTCCGCACGCTCTCCGGCGGCGAGGCGCAGCGCATCCAGCTCGGCTCGGCCATCGGCAGCTCGCTCACGGGGACGCTGTACGTGCTCGACGAGCCGACCGTCGGCCTGCACCCGCGCGACACCGATCGGCTCCTCGTCGTTCTGAGGCGGCTCGCGGCGGGCGGCAACGCCGTGGTCGTGGTGGAGCACGATCTCGAGGTGATCCGCGCCGCCGACCACGTCATCGATCTCGGGCCTCACGCGGGCCGCGGCGGAGGGAACGTGGTCTTCGCGGGCCCGCCCGAGCGGCTGGCCCGGGAACAGACGGCGACGGGGCGCGCGCTCGCGGGGGCGTTCGACAATCTCGCCGCGTACGCGACCGCGGAACGGCCGGGAGCGGCGCTGTGCGTGGCGGAGCGCAGAGCTCCGCGGGCGAAATCTCCGCGCTCTCCCGCTTCATCGAAAAAACCGGCGTCCTCGGGGCGGCTGCGCATCGTGAACGCGCGCGCCCACAACCTGAAGAACGTCTCCGTCGACATCCCGCTCGGCGTCCTGGTGTGCGTTGCCGGTGTCTCCGGCTCCGGTAAATCCTCTCTGGTCGTCGACGTGCTCGCCGCCGGCGTGCGGCGAGCCCTGGGAAAGGGGATCTCGCGGGAAACGGACGAGATCGGAGCGCACGACCGCATCGAGGGGATCGCGTCGCTGGCGGACGTCGAGCTGGTGGATCAGGCGCCGCTCGGACGTTCGGCGCGGTCGAACCCGGCCACCTACACGAAGGCCTGGGACGAGATCCGCGCGCTGTACGCGCGAACGCACTCGGCTCGGGCGCTGGGCCTCACGAAAGGGAGCTTCAGCTTCAACGTCGAGGGGGGGCGCTGCGCCACCTGCGAGGGCTCGGGCGTCGTGTCCATCGACATGCAATTCCTGGCAGACGTGACGATCGTCTGTGAGGAGTGCGACGGCAAGCGCTTCACGAAAGACGTGCTCGGCGTTCGACTGCGCGGCCGCAACGTCGCAGAGCTGCTCGACACCACGGTGGACGAGGCCCGCGAGCTCTTCGCAGACGTGCCACCTCTCGTGGCGCGCCTCACGCCCCTGTCCGACGCGGGGCTGGGCTACCTGCGGCTCGGCCAGTCGACCGCCACGCTCTCCGGCGGTGAGGCGCAGAGGCTGAAGGTCGTGTCTTATCTGGCGGGCGGCGGCGCGGCGGGGTGCGCCACGCTCTTCATCTTCGACGAGCCCACGACGGGCCTGCACCCGATGGACGTGTCGGTGCTGCTCGAGGTGTTCGGCCGCCTCCTTCGCGCCGGGCATTCGATCGTCGCCGTCGAGCACAATCCCACGTTCCTGATGGCGGCCGATCACGTGATCGAGCTCGGTCCCGAAGGGGGCGACCGGGGCGGACAGATCGTGTTCGAAGGGTCGGTCGCGACGATGCTCGAGAGCGGAGCCACCGCCACGGCCGAGGCGCTTCGCGTCGCCCGTTCGCCTGTCGCGGCAACCTCCGGATGAGCGGTCCCCGGCCCCGCCCGTTACAATCTTCCTCTTCGATGGCGGCAGATTCGTGGCGCTACATTCTCTCGGTGGACGGACGGGACATCGAGCTGACCGATGGCGAAGTCACGCTCGGACGCAGCCGGACGGCCACCGTGAGGATCGACCACGAATCGGTGTCGCGCTCGCACGCTCTGCTCACGTTCGAGCGCGGTCAGGCCGTGGTGAAGGACCTGAATTCCTCGAACGGAACCTACGTGGGGGGCCGCCGGGTCCTGAACGAGACTCGGCTCGCCGACGGGGACCGCATCCAGCTCGGTGCCGCGATCATCGGCTTCCGGCTCGTATCGCCGAACGGCCCGTCCGATCGCACCGCGCTCATTGACGAAGAATTGCTGAGCGCTGCCGCCGCGCCGCCGGAGACCGCTGCGCCCGAACCCCAGGAAGCCTCGGTCGCGCTGGCTCTCGAAGAATTGGAAGCGGTCCCCAGCTCTGGCACTCAGCCGGAATTCCCCGCTCCATCACCCGTCGAAAGTCCTGGGGCGGGCGACCATCCCCTCGAGATCTCGGCTGAAGAGCTGATCAATGTCCCCGCCGGACAGCGTTCGGAGCCCGCGCAGGGCGGCGCCGCATCGGCGCTCGAAGCGGTGCGAGCGATTCCTTCCTCTCCGCCGCCGCTCCCCGCGGCCCCGGTCGCGGCGCCTCCCCGGCCGGTGACCGTGGCTCCTCCTCCTCCCGTTCCGCCACGTCATGCCAAACCCGTTGCGGATGACTCTGACGAGCATCGACGGACGCCGCCGAAGAGGCCCGCTCCCCGCAGCCGGCCCGCGCCGCCCCTCCGTACGGCCCGGCCGCCGGACTCCACTCTTTCGCAGGTCCCTCTGAAGACGTACTTCGAGCCCTCCGGAATGGCGGGCCGATCCGGGCGCGATCTGTCCCAGGCTCGGGGCGATGGCGATCGCCTCGGTACGCCCGAAAACGTGGCGGGTTTCCTGCCGCGCCTCGCCGCGCTGTTCGTGGATGTGGTCGTGCTGCTGGCCATCAACATCCTGCTTCTCTCGCCCATCTTCCTGATCCTGTTCTTCCGCGGCGAGCTGCAGGCGCGCGAGAGCGGGCCCGACATGGCGCTGGTGGCCGTGGGCATTCTCTGCTCGCTCCTCATTCTCGCGGCGAACCTCTGGTACGTCGTGGGAGGCTGGGCGAAGACAGGACGCACGCCGGGAAAATCGCTGCTCGGCCTCGCGGTGATCTCGGATCGGTCGCCCGCGATGGGCATCGGCTGGAGCGCCGCGTTCACGCGCTGTATCGGAGCCCTGCTCAGCGCGCTGCCTCTTGGAATGGGCTACTGGGTCGTCCTCTTCCGCCGTGATCGCCGGAGCTGGCACGATCAGATGGCCGGCACCTGGGTCGTTCGCACGCGATAGAAGATCAGCCTTCGAACAGCGCTTCCAGCGCGGGGGAGATCCAGAAAACCTCGATCCGGCGATTGCCGCCGCGCTTGCGGAAGGAGCCGAGGCTCCGGCGCGCCTTCTGCAGGAGCTCCGCGTTCCGGCGTCCTTCCAGGAGGTATCGCGTCCCGCCGATGACGGCGTCGAGGAGATCGGGCTGCAAGAGCTCCGGGTTCAGCGCGCGCAGCTGCTTCACCGACGTGTCTGCCCCTGACCAGTTCGCGGCCGCGAGCGCCGCGACCGTTTTCTTCAGGAGGGCCGACTCTTCGGCACTGAGCACGTGAACGGCGTCGGACGGGGCCGCGGCGGGCGTGCTCACCGGCCCGGGCTCCGCCGGGGCGGTTCGCACCACGGCGATCGCCTCACGCGGTTCCGGCCGTGGCGCGGACGTTTCCGCGGGCGCGGCGGGGACGGGCGTGGGAACCGGTGCACGGGCCTCGCGCGCCGCAAGGACGCGCCGCGCGTCGCGCTGGTCGAGCGTCGTGAGGCGCAGCACGAGGTCGGAATACTCGGGCCATCCTTCGATGAGGCGTGTCTCCTTCGAGCGTTCGAGGTGGGTGCGGGCGTGAAGCTCGTCGCCGGTCTCCATGTAGGCGCGGCCCAGCCAGTAGTTGGGGTCGTACCGCTCGACAAAGCTGCGGCTGCGTCCGAGGCGCTGCTCGGGAGCGATGTAGCCCATCGCGAGGCACTCGTTCAGGTCGCGGATCGCTCTGGGGTAGTCTTCATGCAGGACGGCGTCGCGTCCTTCCTCGTACCTCCGGGCCGCGGCGTCGGGCGGTACAATCACCTTGCTCTCGGCTGCGCCCCGCCTACCGACCAGGAGCAGCGTACCGAGAATCGCAAGACGGCATCCGTCCCGGGCGGCGCGCAGGGGAAAACGTGAGGTGAACCCCTCCTGGCGACACTCCTTCATGGACATCTCAGCTCAATTGTAGCGACCGGAGGACCAGGGAACGTGAAAGCAGCAGTGATGAGGCCCCGAGACTCCCGTCGATGGATCTGGATTTCTGTTGTAAGCCTCCTGTTTGCAGCAGTTGTTGACGTGAGACCGGCCCTGGCCGTGCAGGTTTGCCCTCCTCTCCGGCCCATCCTGACCGGACCCACGACGGTGAGGGAAGGGCAGCCGTACTCGATTTCCTGGTCAAACGTGCTCACCAGCGACAGCGCCACCTCGGCGGATTTCTACACCATCGAGCGCTCGCCGGACCCCAGCTTCCTGATCGCCGTGGATCGCATCCGGGCCACCCGCCCCGCCCAGAGCCTGCCCTCGGCCGCGCCCGGATCGCTCGTCCTCTACCACCGCGTCTTCGTGTCGACCTCCTGTCCTACCGCCAGCTCCTTCGCACCCGTGATCTCGAACGTGCTCGCCATCCGCGTCTCGACCGATTGCCAGGCCCCCGATTACCCCGGCGACCTGACCGTGGAGCCGGCGGAACCTCCGGCGCTTGCCACATACGTCGTCTCGTGGGACATCAGCGGCAGCCTGCCGGGACCCGGAGGCGGCCCGACGGGGCTGACGTACCGCGTTCGCCGGACGAGCCCCTACAAGACCAGCGAATCCGTCTCCACGTCGGGCTCGGTCTCCTTCACCGACTCGCCCGGCGATTACTTCTATCAGGTGCGCGCCGAGGCCGACTGCGGGACCGTGGGACCCTGGTCGACCGCGAAGAAGGTCACCGTCGGAAGGTCTTCGCTCGCCGCCCTCGTCCTCGTGTCGGAGCCACGCCCCATGGCGCTTGCGGCCCCCACCTCGTTCCCCAGCACCAGCTTCGTGATCCGCAACGGCGGCACGGAGCCGTTGAACGTCACGGCCGTCCCGCGCCTGGACTACCTCATCGTCGAGCCCGCGAGTTTTGCCCTGGCGCCGAACTCCTCGCGCGCGGTCAACGTCACCGTGGGCACGCTCGCGCCGGTCACGCTTCACACCGCGGTGGACTTCGTCGCCGCGACGACGGCTCTCAAGGTGCCGATCGATCTCGCCATCGGCACGGTTCTCCCCTCCGCCGTCGTGGCCTGGAGCGATTCGGACGTCGAGGTGGACGCGGGCGGAACGGCCGTTCTTCGCTCGATCGTGAACCCAGGCGCCACCCCGGCCGCCTTCGCGAGCACGACCAACCAGCCCTGGCTCGTGATCGAGACGCTCGACGGTTCCGCCTGGGACCGCGTGATGGGCGCGCGCGAGACGCGCGTGCTGCGGCTCCGCGTGGATCGCACGCGTCGCCGGGCGGAATCGGGCACCGAGGTCGCCGTCGTCTCGCTCACCACGGTGGGGCATCCGGACGAGCCGCAGAACGTGGTCGTGATGGACGACGGGCCCGCGCTCTCGATCCAGGAGGGGCCTCGTCCCGCGCCGGCCGGCTCACGTACCCGCCTGCTCTACGCGGCGATGCCGAATTCCGCGGATACGTTCGGGGTCGGGCGCTTCACGTCCGATCTCTGGCTCACGAATCTGGATGCGGTCACCCCGATCGACGTCAGCATCTTCTTTTCGAAGATCGGCGGTGATCATTCGAATATCAGCTCGAGGTTCGACGTGCGGCTCGCGGCGGGCGAGACTCGTCGCTATCGCAACATCATCGGCAAGGTGCTGGGCAACGTCGATGCTTCGTGCGAGGTCGAGATCCGCTCGCCCTCGGTCACGCTCAGCACGACCGCCATCGTGAACAACACTCGGCTCTCCGCGCTCGGAGGGCTCGGTGCCAAGCGTGCGCTCGGAACCCCGCTCGGAACGACGACCACCGTCGGGCAATTCGGTTTCGAGATGCGGCCGACGAAACCGGGTGAGGGCGTGAACGTGGATGACCTGACGTTCGTGCTGTCGGGTCTCTCGCACGAGGCCAGACGCAGGACGAACATCCTGCTCACGGAGACGTCGGGCGGAGAGACCACGGTGCGGATCGAGCTCTTCGACGAACGCGGCATCCCCTTGTTCAAGAATGGAAAACCTGCTCAGCTCGACCAGGTCGTGCCCGCGCTCAGCACGGTGCAGATCCTTTCTTCCGAGCTCTTCGACCCGAACGTCACTTACACGGACCAGGCCCTGTATGCGAAGGTCTCGTTCGTCTCCGGCACGTACACCGGTTCCCTCGGACCCGTGATCGGCTCGGTCGTTCCCTTCGCGACCGTGATCGACAACCTCACGAACGACGCGTCTCTACGAGTCGGCACCTCGCCGAAATCGCTCGATCCCACGCCGGCCAGCACGTCCGGTTCGTCGACTGTCGCATCTCCCGGCGCCCTCTCGAGCATTCCGTTCCACGGAGGCCCCGCGGCGCTCCTGTTCCCGGCCGCGCATCTGATCGGCGCGCCGCTCGAGAACGGTGTCAAGCCATTTTGGAGAACGCGCGTGTCGTTCACG
This sequence comes from Thermoanaerobaculia bacterium, assembly GCA_039919545.1. Classification (GTDB taxonomy): domain Bacteria; phylum Acidobacteriota; class Thermoanaerobaculia; order UBA5066; family UBA5066; genus JBDSFL01. Next base: position 8,603 of record JBDSFL010000056.1, read on the forward strand.
AACGTAACGGATCAGCCGCGAAACATCGAGCTCACCTTCATCCTGAGCGATGGGACCGTGTCGCCACGGATCTACGGGCTGGGTCTGTCACCCGGCGGCACCTTCGTACGCAACGACATCCTCCGTGAAGCGTTCGGAATCACGGAGTCCGAGGCCGCATACGGCTCGGTCGCGATCCGAACCGACGAATCCCCCCTCACGAACACCTGGAAGGGTGTGGACGTCCAGAGCGAGACCTACACCACCGATCCGAACGGGAGCGGGGCCAACGTCGGACAGTTCTCGACCGGTATGGAGGCTTTTTCCTACCGGCACGGCTACTCGTCCTTTCAGTCCAATCTGGGAACCGTCCAGATCGAGGGGGCCGAGAGCTCGTCCCGCTATCGCACGAACCTCATCCTGCAGGAGGTCGGCGGTGCGTCGGCCAATGTCGCGGTCTCGGCCTACCTTCCGGGCTCCTTCGTGCCGATCGCGAGCGTGACCGCCCTCGTTCCTCCCTTCGGCTACATCTCGAAAGACCTCTTTCGCGGCTACCTCGGCCTCGACCTCTCCGAGCTGACCGACGTGCGCGTGGTGGTGCGGCAGATCGACGGGGACGGCGTGTACATGGCTTTCGCCTCGAAGATCAACCTGACGACCGGCGACCCCGCGAACATCTTTCTTCGCCCCGCCACCGCCGGAACGGGCCGCTAGTCCGGCTCGTTCCCCGGCCGCAGCCTAAACTCCCCGCGTCCATGAACGACGTGGAGAGCACACCCCGGTGACGGCCGGATCGGTCGAAACCATCGCGCACTACCGGATCCTCAAGCGGGTGGGCCGCGGAGGCATGGGCATCGTCTACCGCGCCATCGAC
>JBDSFL010000084.1:0-2682 GCA_039919545.1 Thermoanaerobaculia bacterium
GGCTCCCCCGTTTGCGTTGGTGCACGGGCAGCGCGCCGGGATGGCGAAACTGGCAGACGCGCGAGACTTAAAATCTTGTGTCCGAAAGGACGTCCGGGTTCGAGACCCGGTCCCGGCATCGCCCGAGTCTTCGAACAACAGCGGGGAGTGAGAGGTGGGGAGTAGCGGCGTCCCAACGGGCGCATGCAGTCGCTCCCCACCCCTCACTCCCCATCTGTTTTAAGACGGAATCTCCTCCGTTGCCAGCGCTCATGAGCCCCGCGCGATCTGCCCGTCGCGCTTCTTGGCATGTCCGTGATGCTTCTTGGCATGTCCGACCGCAGGACAGGTGCGGCTATGCTCGCAGTACCATCCGTGCCGATCGAAGAAAACCAGATGTGTCGTGCTCCGTCCGTTCATCGACTCGTCCACGCGATAGAGAAACTGGACGGTCGTGTTGGGCCCGCATTTCCTCAGGGGATCGAGTTGCTTCACCGCGACAGTCACCACCGGTGTGTCGCTCACTGGTCGGCGCCCGCGTACGAGCGACAGCTTGCCGTTCTTAGTGCGATCGTTCTTGCCGCGCTTGCCCTTCACGACTGTTACCACGGTCGTCTTCTTCGCCGAGGACTCTCTAGACTTACCGCGGTTCGCGCCCTTTTTCACCGATCTTGGCGCCGCTTTTCGTGGCTTCTTCGCTAACGTACTCTTGCTGGTACGTTCGCCCGTAACCCTGCGCACTTTCTTGACTTGCGGCACTTGCTCTCCTAGACTTTCGCAACGAACGTCGCATGTGTTCGGGATGCGTTCGGTATTCAAGGCTAGGGAGTCTTGTAACGTATGTCAACGGACGAGAGACTCGAGGAAAACGCGCTGCCCGAGGGCTTTCCGGAGCTGACCTGGCTCGGCAAGCGGCTCGAGATCCTCCGAATCGAGCGCGGCATCTCCAAGCAGCGTCTCGCTCGCCACGCCGGCACCTCGCGCCAGCAGCTCTGGCGCGTCATGACCGGCAAGTCTGAGCTGACTAGCTCGCTGCGAGAACGGCTCGCCAGCGCACTGTCCGTCGAGCCCGGCATCCTTACTTCGAGCAGTCCGCATGCCTCCACGCAGTCCTTTGCACTCTCTGGCGGTCCGCAGCTGGCAGCGACCTTGGCGACGACCGGCGAGCCGCCGTCGATCCAGCGCTATCTCGCCGAGCCCGCGCACCTGATCACAACGCTCCATACGCTTCCGTCCGGCGACGCGGGACGTCGCCTGAAACGAGCGCTCTTGAACGCGATTGAGGATCTGGCGATGGAGTCGGGGCTCACACTTCCCGTCGACTCTTCCGATATCCGCCGCCGCGTTCTCGCCGGCGAGCTCTAGCTCGATTGCGGGCCGAAATGTCCACGCAATCCCACGCCGTTCTCCGCGCCGATGGCGCGTCTTGTGCACCCCTTCCGCGTCCAATCGCAACGCTCAAAGGAGGGCACATGGATCGAGGAACCGACTTTCTGAAGAGCCAGGTCAACAACGCGGTCATGCAGCATCAGACCTTCGTCGAGAATCTGGTCGACCACGAGAAGCAGGCCGAGGACACCCGCTTCCGCGACCTCTGCACGCGCTTCATTCCGAAGGCGCAGGCGCATCAGCGCATGCTCGAAGACTATCAGCGCGAGATCGGCGCCGAGGCAGGTGCCGGCAAGAAGATGCTCGGAAAGGCGCTCGGCATGGCTCGTGATCTCGCCGACGCGGCGCGCGAGAGTGACTTTCTCCGACTCGTCGGCGACATCGTCATGGCGCGACAGGCGGAGGACACCTTCAAGACCTTCCGCGAGGCGGGCAAGCAGCTTGGGCTCCCGCGCCTGCAGCAGCTCGGCGACGCGGGCGAGAAGGATCACGACGAGTACCATCGTGAAGCGAATCGTCTCGCGCAACAGATCTTCGTCGAGCACGTCCGAGAGGGAGACACGACGGGCCTCGACATTACTCCGTCGAACTCCCCGACGACGGGTGTGAGTACGGCGGGCGCCTCGACGTCGAGCATGTAGCTGTGCTGACGCGTCGCTGATGTAGGCGCGCCGGTACTCGTGCGACGATGAAATTCCGGGGGCGACGGTAGCATCACGTTTCGTCCCCGGCTACTTTTGCGTCATGACCGATGTCGTCGCACTCGCTGCCGAGCTACTCGCTCTTCATTCGTCCACGGGGTCCGAAGGGCCGGCCGTCGATTTCGTTTCCCGCTGGCTGATTGCGCGCGGCTGGAACGTCACCCTCCAGGAAGTCGCGAAGGGGCGCGCGAACATCTGGGCCTCACGTGCCGGCCGGGGCGTGACGCTGTCGACCCACCTGGACACGGTGCCTCCGTACATCGGCCCGCGCCTCGAGAAAACGCGACTGTTCGGTCGCGGCTCGTGCGACGCCAAGGGGATCGCCGCCGCAATGCTCTGCGCCGCCGAGCGGCTGGCCGCGGCGGGCGAGGAGCGGGTCGACCTCCTCTTCGTCGTGGGAGAGGAGAAGGGCTCCGACGGTGCACGCGCGGCGAATCACCTCCAGGCCACGAGCCGCTTCCTCGTCAACGGCGAGCCAACGGAGAGCAAGCTCGCCTCAGGCGCGAAAGGATCACGGCCGACCAGGCGGGCCCGAAGCACCTGAATTACACGCTCACGCGCGCCAAATTCGAGCAGCTCGTGGATGATCTCATCACGCGCACGCTCGAGCCGA
>JBDSFL010000110.1:0-2569 GCA_039919545.1 Thermoanaerobaculia bacterium
GCCGATGGCCATCACCCAGTCGCCCACGCGGAGGTGCTCGGAGTCGCCGAGGCGCACGAAGGGAAAGGCTTCCTTGCCGTCGATCTTCAGAAGAGCCAGGTCGGTGGCGGCGTCATGCCCCACCACGGTGGCCTTGTACTCGGCGTTGTCGCCGACCTTGACCATCACCTTCTCGGCGCCGTCGATGACGTGGTTGTTCGTCAGGATGTAGCCGTCCGGCTCGATGATGAAGCCGGTGCCGCCGGAAAGCTCCTTGCGGTCTTCGTCGTCATCGCTGCTGCCGCCGCGTCCGCGCCGGTCGGGAGGAAAGAAGAAGTCGAAGGGGCTTCCCCCCTCGCCCTCGCCGCCCATGCCGTGAAACGGAACCTTGCGCTTGTCGGCCTTCACGATGTCGGTCGCGGTGACCGAGACGATCGCCGGCGTCACCTGCTCGGCGATGTCGGCGAAGGACGGGATCAGGACGGTGGACTGCGGACGTGGCGACGCCGCCGTCGAAACCGTGGCGGGCTCCTTGTCGGCCGAGGCGTGCTTGGTGAAATCGAGGCTTCCGGCCAGGATCATCCCGAAGACGACTCCGCCGGTGAGCAGCAGCGTGAGTGAGAGCACCTTGGTCTTTGTTCGCATATCTTCCTTCATCATACCGGCATAGGGCAAAGACCATGCCGTGCCAATCGCGTCGTTTCGACGCGCATTGACGCGGCTCCTGTATGCATCAGTCGAGCGAGGCTCCGTACCGGAGCGACTCGCGATCGCGGTAGATGCAGCGGTCCATGGCGACGGGAATTCCGGCCGCAACGAGGCGCTTCGCCGCGGCGGAGTCGATCACGCCGTCCTGCATCCAGAAGAATTTCACGTTCCGGGCGCGAGCCGACGCTTCCACCTCGGGCACCGCCTCCGAGCGGCGAAAGACGTCCACGATGTCGATGGAAACGCTTTCTGGAATCGCGTCGAGGGTCGGGTAACAGGTTCGCCCGAGAAGCTCGCGATGCCCGGGGTTCACGGGGATCACGTCGTAGCCGGCGCCGATGAGATACCGCGCGATCGAGTTCGAGGGGCGGTTCGGATCGGGGGAGCAGCCCACGACGGCGATGGTGCGCGCCGAGTCCAGGGCATGCTTGATCTGTTCGGGGTCGTTGATCTCAGGCATCTTTGTCGTCCTCGATCTCCTGGTGCTTGCGCGCTCAGCTGCCGGAACGCCGGCCACGGGGGAGCAGCGGATTCTTCGGGGCCGGTTCGTCCGAGTACCCGTCCTCCGGCCGCATGTTGTAGAAGAAGGTGATGGTGACGCCTTCGCGGTCGTGGCCGAGGTCGGCCGGCAGCGGACGGAACGCGCTGGAGCGCGCGATGGCCTGGAACGCGGCGTTGTCGAAGGGGGGCTTGCCGGAAGAGGCGAGAATGGCCTCGCCGTCGACCGTGCCGTTCTTGTTGATGAAGAAGCGGATCGTCACGCGGCCCTTCAGCCCGTAATGGGCGATGGACGGAATCTCCCAGTGCCGCTTGATGCGCCGGATCATCTCGGCGGCGTAGGCGCCCCAGTCGTACCCCACGGTGTCGAAGGAAAGCGGTCCCGAGTCGGCGAAGCCGCCGTCGCGCTCGTAGCCGCCTCCCTCGTCTCCTTCCCCCACGGCTTGCGCCGCGCGAGCAGCCTTCTCGGCGGTGAGCGACGCGAGCGCGGGCTGCGGGATGCCCGACAGCCGCTTGACGGGCTGGTCTGAAGCGCCGTTGTTTCCTCGACGCTCCCGCAGGGAAGGCTGCGTGGACGCCAACGCATCCGTCGGGATCTCGCCCTGCGGGCTGCCCTTTTCGGCCGGCGGGGCGGCAGCGGGTTCCTTCGCGCGTTCGCCGCGCTTGCCCGCATCCAGATCACGGATGCCGGGCAGCGGTACCGCCTTGGGTGTGTCGGCCTTCGGCAGCTTCGGGTCACCGCCGTGCGCCTGCCGGTTCTTGTCGGACGGCAGGGGACGGGGACCCGGCTTGTCGGTCTGGGCGCCGGGAGCCGGGAAGAACTGGACGGGGATCGGCGCCTCTCTCGGCGGAGCCGTCATCAGGGCGATGAGGCCCAGAGGATCCGGTTGCGGCTCTCCCTCCTTCTTCGGTTTGAACTTGAAGATGGGCGTGGTGAGCGCGAGCAGCAGGATCAGCAGGTGGAAAATGACCGAGAGGTAGACCGCGCGCTCGCGCGTCAGGCGCCACGGTTCCGCGCGGACGCTCTCGTCGAACGGCAGCAAGCTCGGCTCACGGTTTCTCCCGAACCCCGGATCCGGCGTCTCGAAGATGTCCTCGCCTGGAGGCAGACCCCCGGGCGGGGGCCAAGGGACAAGAGGACTCTCCTCCTCAGGTTCGCTGAGGCGGAAGACGGTTAGTTTGCTGATGGCTGCCCTCGAAAAGGCGCGGCTTAGGCACGCGCGCACGGCAGTATGGGAAGATCGTGCCACCGGATCAACTGGTTCCGGGAATGGGAAGGCGCTGCACGTGGGCTATCCGGAGCGTTCGCAGGCTCTTGCCTGCCCGCGCGCCCAGGTGATATAAGGGCGCCGGCTGCCTTTCACCGGTTTCTGGGGGTGGGCTT
>JBDSFL010000169.1:0-2760 GCA_039919545.1 Thermoanaerobaculia bacterium
CGAGAACGAGAACGAGAACGAGAACGAGAACGAGAACGAGAACGAGAACGAGAACGAGAACGAGAACGACGGTACGGGTACGGGTCAAGACATCGCTGACACTCTTGGTGTGGACAGAGCCCTGACAGTCGAGTTGAAAACCACTGCTACGCCGCATGCCTCCCTGAGACAAATCCGACAGCGATCTCGTCGATGACTCGGTCGGAAACTGGCACCTCGACCGTCCCCAAATCCTGGTGTCGGTACCAGAGCCGATATGTCGTTCCAGCAACCGGCTCGAGTGCAACCCGCTCGCGAACCAGCGCCTTGCCAACGCCGACGGGGACGTCATGGACCCTGATGACCCCGTTGACGCTCACCGAGCGAACTATCCAGCCTGGCGGATACAGGTAGTCAGTCTTCCGAGCTCGTCGCACTGACGGAGTGTAGATGTCGGCTGGGACCTTCCCTCCGAGCGCCTCATGGGGACGGATGTGGTTGAACTCCTGCCGCCACCGGTCGCACGCTCTCTGCTCTGCCAGCAAATTGCCGGAGGGGTAGGACTGGAGGTCTTCGCCCATGTCTCGATGCATTCGCTCGTGACCACCGTTGTCCTGTGGGCAGCCAGGACGCGAGCGGTTGAGCTTGATGCCAAGCGAAATCCACCAGGCTGACAGGCGGGTCAGTCCGCCGCGCGCATGGACGCTGACGAACGGCACTCCGTTGTCGCACTGAATGGCCTGGGGCAGTCCGTGACGCCGGAAGAGACTTTCGAACACGTCGCGAACGGCAACCAGGGAGGGCGACTTCATGACCTTGATGGCCAGCATGTAGCGACTGTGCGCGTCGCGAACCGTGAGCGGCTCGCAGCGTTGCCCATCTTGCGCTCGCCACCAGCCCTTGAAATCAACCGACCAAACCTCATTGCAGGCGGACGCTCGAACCTGAGGCGCTCGCTCCGGGAGGTCGAGACGGCGGAACCGGCTCTTCTGCCGCACCTTCCCGAACCGCCGGAGAACCCGCGCAATCGTCGCCACGCTCGGCGTTTGAGCGCCATGCTTGCGCTGAAGCATGACGAACAGCTTCTTAGGACCACGTCGCGGGTGCGCCTCGCGCAACTCTAGGACTGCAAGAACGAGCTCTTCTGCCGTGGCAAGAGGCGTCCCCTTGGGGCGCCTACTGCGCTCCTCCAGGCCATCAGGTCCCTCTCTCTTGAAGCGATTGAGCCACTTGTAGCCCGTCTCTCGCGAGATGCCGTACTCACGGCACAGTCCCGCCATCCTGGAGTGAGGCTTCATCGCCTTCTCCACGAACTCCATCTTCAAACTCATCGTCCGCTGCTCCATCCAGGGCATCAGCCCAGTCTTGGACTGTCAGCGATGTCGTGACACTGAAAGTGTCAGCGATCTCCTGATACCGCACCGGGGCGAATGCCGCGAACTTCGGAGCAACGACCCAGTCCATCGAATCGTCCCTCGGCATTCTCTTCGGAGCGGAAACCGGCGGAAACCGTCGCCGACCACAGATTTCCGTCGTCATGCCCGAAGCTCAGCGCCGCGAAACCACTTCGATTGGTCCTTGGCACGTCCCTTCCAACGCACTCGCTGCTTCAGGGAGCGCACATGGTCAAGGCGGGCGCGGCGGTTTTGATTCTGGCGGTCTTATCGGGTGCGGGGTGCGGGGCCTCTCCTGCCCGCACCGCCGAAGACGCGAGCATGTTCGACTTTCTCACCGCGCACGTCTGGGAAGGGGGCGGCTGTGGTCAGGGCGGCATGTTTCCTCCGACCTGCGTCACCCTCTCCTTCGACCGCGGAGGACACTTTTCCTGGCGAGCGGTCTCGGATTACACCGAGCGGGATGAGAAGGGCGGCTGGAACTTCCGGCTGCGCGACACCGATTCGGGGACCCTCACCCTCGAGAACGGCTCGGTGCTGGCGATCGAGCGACGAGGTGAACGGCTGATGTTCGGTGGGTCCGGGTTTGTGGCGGCGCCCGGAGATGCAATCGCCCCGACAGAGCAGACGGTGGCCGGGCTCCCCTCGGTGGTCCCCTCCGCGCTCTACGAAAGTCTGGTGGGCTCCTCGTGGAGCAAGACCAATCCGTTCGATGTCTTCTATGAGCCCGACCGTTTCCTTTTCAGCCGAGACGGGACGCTGCGCGCTTCGTACCGCGGAGGTGAGTGCGAGCACGGAGGCACCTTCAGCCTCGATGGCAAGAACCTGATCCGGGTGAACGATCCGAACGCCTGCGACGTGCGCGGGTCTGTCTTCACCACTTTCGTCGACACGCCCGTGATGACGGGCGAGCTGCTGACCTTCTTCCAGAGCTCCTATCGACCAGGAACGGAGCCAGCGGATCCGAAGATCTTCATTCACGACGGGTACCAGAACACTTTGGCGCTGCGCGGCGAGTACGAGGGAGAGCTGAGCCGCGGGGTGGCAACGGACCTTCGCCTGACGTTCAACAATGAAGGGACGAGGGTCGCGACCCTCACCGGGCTGGAGATTTCGATGCGCACGCTCTCGATGGGTCAGGGGAGCCTCTCGAGCTCCGACCCCTTCACCGTCCTGCTGACCCGCAGCTACCATGACTACGTGGAGGTCGGCGGCGGCCTCTCGGAAACCGTCGGCTTCAGCCCATCCGACAGCGGTGAGTACATCGAGCTTCAGGTGACCTGGCAGTTCAGCGACGAGCAGCAGAGTTACCGCAGCGTGCTGGGGTTGGTGGGGGCGGTGCGTTAGTTGGTTGCGCCGCGAGCACAGTAGGCCTCGGAGCCGTTCG
>JBDSFL010000174.1:0-4190 GCA_039919545.1 Thermoanaerobaculia bacterium
GGGGAAAACGGCGGGGAAGGACGACGCGCAGAGCAAGCTGACCTATCCGGCTCTGTTCGGAGTGGACGGGGCTCGTCTCGAGCTCGAGCGAACGCTGGAGGAGACGCTGGCGTCGGCCCGTGAGATCGATCGGCGCGGAACGATCCTCGTCGGCCTCGCCGCCTATGCGGCGCATCGGGATCGCTGATCAAACGAAACGGGGCGCCTGTTTCCAGGCGCCCCGCGAAAGACCGTTGGCTGCCAGACTCTGCCGTCTGGCCAGGTGCTACTCCGCCTGGAAGTGCTGGAGCTCGACAGGCGCGGTCAGACCCGCTCCGAGGAAAATGTGGTCGAACAGGGCGACGGTGTTCCCCGTGTTGGCGAGGCGCTGAACGTTGATCGAGATGAGAGCGCTCTGCGCGGTCGCGGGTGTCGTCTGGGCCGTCAGGGCAAAGAGGGCGAACGGTGTGGTGGTGGCGATCGGGGAGATTCCTACGGTGAACACTGCACCGACGGCCGTGGTGCAGTTCGTGGCCGAGAAAAACTGAGCGGTGATCTGGGCTCGGGAGGCACCGGTGGCGCCGCTCGCGTTGGTGACCGAGATCTGACCTCCAAATCCGAAAGAGGGATTTGCGACGGCGCTGAAGAGGACGCACTGGGTGATGACGGTCTTGTTTCCGTTCGCGGACAGGGCGTCTCCCTGCGCCGAGCCCGAGGTGGCAACGGCTTGCCAATCGGTCGCGTTCGCGGAAGCATTGGCCGTCGTGGTCCAGCTGGTCAGGGAGCCGCCGGTGCCCGCGAAGTCGGGGTTCAGGACGACATTCTGGGCCGCGGCCGTGCCGGCGGTGCCGAGGACGAAGCTGGTCACGAGGCCCACGAGGATCCTATCGAGAGTTTTCATGCTGTTTCCTTTTGTCGAGCTGAGGATGTCGATCGGAAGCAAACGTTTGGTGAAGAATCTGGTGCGAAAGGGCCCGAGAAATCGAGCGAGACGACTTCTGGCGGGGGCGTCGGCACCGAAATCTTCCAATCCGCCCAGGTTCGCGGAGGATCGGCGCGTCGATGGTTCTGTTCGACGAGCAGATCCGGAAGGCGTCGCGGCACGACAGTTTGGTTCAGCTGGCGGACCCTTCCGATGGCCGAGCCCGAGTTGAGCTCTCTGCCCGCGTCGATACGGCTCTGAGACGCGAGATTCGCGCGGCTCAGCTTCAGAAAAAATGTCGAGCCGGCGTCGAGAGCACAGACGCGCTGGGACGAGAGGGCGAGCGCTCCGAGGGTCGCCCCTCGGGCCGAGGTGCGATCCGTCCACTGATGCGAGCGGCCGCGGCACGTGCCGAGCCGGATCGTCGTTCCCCCGGAGATCACTACCTCGAGGCGGTATTTGAGCTCTCGAGGAAGTGTGGAGGCGAGATCGACGACGACGAGCTCCCAGCTTCCGTCCGGCTTGCGGCGGGCGTCTGCGGCGCTGACCGTCCAGGTTCTGAGGACCGAGGTGACCGTCGGGTCGAGAGCAGTCAGGATGAAATGAAAACCGGTCTCGATCGTGGGATCGAGCCGATAGCTCCAACGGAGAAGAAGTGTCGAGCGGGGACCCACCTGTCCCGGTATCGCAGAGCCCGAGGCAGAGGCGGGTGACGACAGCGCGGCCGAGACGAGCGTCATCGCGGCCAGGATGCTGTTCCACCGGAAGCGCTCCACGCGCTGATGCGGGAAATTCGGCGCTCGCAAGACCTCGGAGTATAGAGGGCTTGCACTGGTATCTGTGCACTAGCCTTGAGTCGAGTATGTACTTTATACATTGAAGTACTTTAAAATATGATCTAACCTGATCGCGGCACACCGGTAGGGAACGCGAGCGTCCCCTACAATCCAGAAGGGAGTCGATGACATGAGCACCTTCCGCCCCACGCCTCTGCTCGACCGTGTGAACTGGCCACGCGATCTGCGGAACCTCACCCTGGAAGAGCTGCCGACGCTTTCCGACGAGCTGCGCACCTTCGTCATCGACACGGTGTCGAAGACCGGGGGGCATTTCGCCTCCGGTCTCGGTGCGGTCGAGCTGACGGTCGCGCTCCACTACGTGTTCGATACGCCGAAGGATCTCCTCGTGTGGGACGTGGGCCACCAGACCTATCCGCACAAGGTGCTCACCGGCCGCCGCGCGCGCCTGGCCAGCATCCGGCAGGCGGGCGGGCTCTCCGGTTTCACGAACCGCTCGGAATACGAGTACGACGTTTTCGGCGCGGCTCACGCCTCCACGGCCATCTCCGCGGCTCTCGGGATGGCCACCGCGCGCGACGAACGGAAGGAAAAGACGCACGTCGTGGCGATCGTGGGCGACGGCGGCCTCACCGGCGGCGTCGCGATGGAAGGGCTCAATCAGGCCGGCTACCTCAAGCGAAAGCTCATCGTGATCCTGAACGACAACGACATGTCGATCTCGCCGAACGTGGGCGCGATGTCGGGCTACCTGCTCCGCATCGCGCGCGGGCAGATCTACAACCGCGTGAGAGAAGACGTCGCCCACCTCGTCAAGAAGCTCCCCGCGGGCGAGAAGCTCGCGCATCTGGCGGTGAATCTCGAGGACGGGCTGAAGAAGATCCTCGTGCCGGGAACCCTGTTCGAGGAGCTCGGCTTCAAGTACATCGGCCCCATCGACGGCCATTCGATTCCCTCGCTCGTCAAGACGCTGCGTGCCGCCAAAGAGATGGACGGACCCGTCCTGATCCACGTGCGCACCGTCAAAGGAAAGGGGTACCAGCTCGCCGAGAAGGATCCCGTGTACTGGCACGGCCCCGCCCCGTTCAAGGTGGAGACGGGAGAGGTCGCCAAGAAGTCGGCGCCCCCGAGCTATACGGCGGTCTTCGCGCGAACGCTCGTGGAGCTGGCCGAGAAGGATCCCCGCATCATCGGCATCACCGCGGCGATGCCCGAGGGCACGGGCATCGACACGTTCCAGAAACGCTTTCCCGAGCGGGCCTTCGACGTCGGCATCTGCGAGCAGCATGCGGTGCTCTTCGCGGCGGGCATGGCGACACAGGGCCTGCGTCCGGTCTGCGCCATCTACTCCACGTTCCTTCAGCGCGCGTACGACCAGATCATGCACGACGTCTGCCTGATGGATCTGCCCGTCGTGTTCTGTCTCGACCGCGCCGGGCTCGTCGGTGCCGATGGCCCCACGCATCACGGCGCGTTCGACGTCTCCTACCTGCGCGTCTTTCCCAACATGCTCATCTGCGCCCCGAGGGACGAGAACGAACTGCGCAACCTGGTGGCCACCGCGTTCACGACCGGCCATCCCACGGCCGTGCGCTATCCGCGCGGAAACGGCTACGGCGTGGCGATGGATGCCGAGCCGCGCGTGCTCCCGGTGGGTAAGGGCGAGATCCTGCGCGTGGGGAAAGACGGCGTGGTCTTCGCTCTCGGCGACCCCGTGCAGGCCGCCTGGAAAGCCGCGGAAAAGCTGGCCGCCGACGGGGGGCCCTCTCTCACGGTGGTGAACGCGCGCTGGGTGAAGCCGCTGGACATCGAGCTGATCCAGCAGTTCGTGAGGAACGGGACGAAGGTGATCACGGTCGAGGAGAACGCCCTCGCGGGAGGATTCGGCTCGGCGGTGCTCGAGGCTCTCGAGGAGCTGGGCCTGGCCGCGCGCGTGAAGCGGATCGGCATCCCCGACCGTTTCATTCCGCACGCGACGCAGGTGGAGCAGAGGCACGAGCTCGGTCTGGACGACGAAGGGCTTCTCCAGGCGTTCCGCGATCACATGCAGGGGACCGCGGAGATCGTGCCGATCGGCGTCGCCGCGCTCGAAAGAGGGAACGCAGAGGCGATGGTCCCCCGGACGCGCCCTTCCTGATCGAGATCAACTCGTTCGTCAACGCCCCGAGCGTTTGTTCGGCGTGACGAGGAGCCGGCACGCAACGGCCTTGGGGGCGTCGGTGGTCACCGTAAATTTGATCCGGTTGGCAGGTTCTTTCTTGCTGCCTTCGGCGGTGAACTCGCTCGCCGCGAGCAGAAAGTCCAGGGTGCCGCCGCGCGTGGCGCGCGTCACGCGAGCTCCCGTTCCGTCGGCCCGCTGCGCCACCACCTCGGCCTCGGCGTTCGTGCAGCTCAACGCGATCGTGGCCGAGGCTGCGCCGCCGAGGTCGACCTCGCCCGTGAACGGCTTGCGCCTCACGAGCTGGAAGGGTTGATCGAGGACGGTGCCGCTC
>JBDSFL010000166.1:0-5405 GCA_039919545.1 Thermoanaerobaculia bacterium
GACCGGCCAGTAGGTGAAGCGGTCGCTGCCGTCGCGCAGGCCGACGATGTAGCCCGGCCGGATGTTCAACGTCTTCTTCGGAAACGCGGCCTCGGCCGCTTCCTCGCACAGGAGCTTGAGGGCGCCGTAGTTTCCGTCGCTGATCTTGTCGATGGCGTCCACGTCGGTCCCCGCGGCGAGCCGGGCGCCGGCGGCTGATTCATCCAGCCCCACTTTCATGGGCATCGCGTATGCCGACACCGAAGAGATGAACACGTACTGCCCGACGTTGCCCGACAGCACGGACGCGACCGAGCGGATCTGCTTCGGGAAGTACCCCGACGTGTCGATCACCGCGTCCCACTTTCGCCCGGCGAGCTTCTTCACGTCCTCGCCGACGTTCCGGTCCCCGTGGATCTCCTCGATTTCGGTTCGCTCCTTGAAGAGGCCCGGGTTCGACTTTCCCCGATTGAAGAGCGTGATCGTGAAGCCGCGCGCGGTGGCGGCATCGACCAGGGCGGGCCCGAGGAACCGGGTTCCTCCCAGGATGAGGAGCTTCTTCTTTCCGTCCGTCTCTCCCTCGAGGGCCTGGGCCCACCGCGGCAGGGCGAGGGCGGCCCCCGAGGCCGCGGCGAAGGACAGGAGCTGGCGTCGACTCACGGGCATGAAGGACCCTCCCGGGACGGTATACGCGCGAGGGGCTGGCGAGTTGCAACCGGCCCGCTTCCCCCCTGTCTGCTCAGCGAAGCTCGGCCCGCAGCTCGCGCCAGCGCGCCCGCATCGAACGGAGCACGCCCGGGACGTTGATGCGCGGCCGATCGGGATCGACCGCGACGGCCGTGTGGAGGAGGTCGCGCTCCTCGAACCGATCGAGCACGAGGTCGAAGAGCTGCTCGTAGACCGGCTCCTCGACGTACCTCACGTACTTGAAGCGCATCCCGCGCACCCCTTCGCTGGACGGGATCTCGGCCCCGGTGAAGACGTCGTGCTCGTAGTACCAGTCCGACCGCCAGGTCACCGTCGTGCCTTCGATCAGCGGCCGTAGGCTGCGTCCCTGCATGCGGTCCGGGATCGGCACGCCCGCGGCATCGAGCAGGGTGGGCGCGAGATCCACGTTCAGCGTCATCGCCTCCACCGCGCGACCGCGCAGCGCGGGCGACGCATCAGGCCAGCGGATCACCAGCGGAGTACGGATGGCCTCCTCGTACATGAACCACTTGTCGGCGAGGCCGTGCTCGCCGAGGAGGACACCGTTGTCGGACGTGAAGACGACGAGCGTGCGCCCGGCCACGCCGCGCGCCTCCAGCTCGGCCAGGAGCTGGCCCACCCCGCGGTCCAAGCCCGTGACGAGGCGGTCGTAATCGCGCACGTTGTCCTGGAAGGCCTGCGCGCTCGCGAATCGCTGCAGGAAGCGCACGCGCCCTTCCGAGGAGCGGAGGAACGCGGGGAGTGCCTGGAAGGCCGCGTCGGAGAGCGTCTGAGGGATCGGAATGGTCGCCGACCGATAGAGTCCCTCGTCGCGCGGCTCCGGCGGGTACGGGCGATCCGCGCCGTCCTGGGCGTGCGGCGCCTTGTAGCTGATCGTGAGGTTGAAGGGCTCGCGCGCCTGCCGCAGGAACTGCAGCCCCTGCTCGGTGAGGCGCGGCGTCAGATGCTCTGGGTGCTCCGCGTCGGTGTAGTCCCCTTGTCCGTCGTAGCCGGCCCAGAAATCGAACTGGTCGGAAGGGATCGGCGCGCCGACGCCCCACTTCCCCACGAAGCCCGTCACGTATCCGGCCCGCCGCAGGAGCGCGGGATAGGTCTCGGCGAAGGCGGACTCGCCGAGCGGGGTGGTGAAGTCGTTCACGCCGTGGCGCCGGGCCCATTGCCCCGTCAGCAGGCTCGCGCGGCTCACCGCGCAGATCGAGGTGGAGCAGAAGTTGTTCGTGAAGCGCGTTCCTTCGGACGCGAGCCGGTCGAGCGCGGGCGTGAGGAGAACCGGATTCCCCGCGACGCCCAGCGAGTCGGCACGTTGATCGTCCGCCACGATGAAGAGAATGTTGATCCTCGGGGGAGTGTCCCGGCGCAGGGGCGGCCCGGCCGCGGGGACCGCGGCCCACGCGGCGAACGCGAGCAGGATCGAGGCGAGCAGCATCGCGAGCGCGAACGACGAGAGAGCGCGCGGACGAGGGCTCATCGGCTCTTCACGCAGCGAAAGCCGAGGTGGGACATCCCCGTGTCCGGCGCTCCCTTGCCGCGAGCGCTCGTCCGATATCCGCGGCAAGAGTCCTCCGAGCAGAGGCAGGAGCCGCCGCGCATCACGCGCTTGGGCACGGCGGGCTCCTCGGGATCGACACCTCGGGCGGGCCCCTGCGGATTCACGGACGAGGACGGCGCGCGCGTGTCGTAGCCGGCCTCGTACCAGTCGGCGCACCATTCCCACACGTTCCCCGAAAGGTCGCGGAGGCCGTATCCGTTGGCGGGATAAGAGCCCACGTCGGCGACACCGACATGGCCGTCGGCCCCGCTGTCCCGATCGGGGAAGCGCCCCTGGAAGAGGTTGGCGCGATGGCCGCCCGCGGGGAGCAGCTCGTCGCCCCACGGAAAATTTTTCGAGTCGAGGCCGCCGCGCGCCGCGTACTCCCACTCGGCCTCAGTCGGCAGCCGCTTGCCGGCCCAGCGCGCGAAGGCGGACGCGTCTTCCCACGAAACGTGGACGACCGGACGGTTCGCGAGCGCGACCGGCGAGCGCGGACCCGCGGGCCGACGCCAGGATGCGCCGGGAACGAATCGCCACCAGGCGCGTGGGTCGTGCCCGGTGATGGACGACATGGACGACCCGGTCGGGGTGAAGACAAGCGATCCCGGCCGCAGCGCCTCGGGAGGCGCGTCGGGAAAATCCTCCGCGCGCGGCGTGCGCTCGGCCTCGGTGCGGTAGCGCGTCGCCGCCACGAAGCGCGCGAAGTCGCGATTCGTGACTTCTGTTTCGTCCATCAGGAACCCGCTCACGGTCACCCGGTGCCGCGGCCGCTCGCTCGGCTCGCCCGCGTCGGAGCCCATCCAGAACGTTCCTCCCGGCACGCGCACCATGCCGGCCTCCACGGACTCCGCATGCGACCCCGACGACAAGGCCGCGCAGACGAGCAGCGCGGGAAGCACGCTCAGGAGACGGCCTTGGGAGGAATGAACGCCATGGCACGCTCCGCCAGCGCGGTGATCGTGAGCGACGGGTTCACGCCCGGGTTCGCCGAGATCGCCGAGCCGTCCACGACCCAGAGCCCGTCGTACCCGAACACCCGGTGGCGGTGGTCGATGACGCCGTCGACGCCCGACTCGCCCATCGAGCAGCCCCCCAGGATGTGGGCCGTGGTGGGAATTCCGAAGAGCGTCTCGGTCAGCATGCTCTCGGGAAATCCGTCCAGCTGCTCGGTCACCCGTTCGGCCAGCGCGGTCGCCTCCGGGATCGAGGCCTTCGCGGGAGGCCCTTCCCCCTTCGCCGTGACCATGCCGCGCAAGAAGCCCGTGTGCAGCGAGCGCCCGAGCCGCATCTTGATGTGGCCGTCGAGCGTGCGCATGTAGAGCAGGATCATCGTGAACTTCGCCCAGTCCGACACGAAGAGCGCGCGCAGAGCCTGGATGGGATGCAGGACCAGCCGCTTCAGCGCGTTTCCGCCCCGTTCGAGCAGCGTATCGCCGGGGGCCATCGGGAGCGCGAGGAGCCGGAAGAAACCGGCTCCGGCGGGATAGCGAACCGGCTCGAGGTGCGAGTGCTCGTCGGTGTGGATGATCGAGCCGATGGCGATGCCGCGCGAGAGATCGCGGTCGCGCCTTCTCGTGACGACGCCCACCAGCACCTCGGAATTCGTCCTCACGAAATCGCCCAGCCGGTAGGAAAGCCGCGGGAGACCGGAGGTGCTCTCCTTCAGCTTCAGGAGGAGCGGCACCGTGCCGAGCACCCCGCCCGCGAAGATCACGCCCCGCGCGCGATAGGTTCGCTTCGCGTTGAGCGACGGGAGAGCGGACGTCCCCTCGCGCGCCTCTACCTCGTAGGTTCCGTCGGCCAGCGGGCGCACCCAGGTGACCTCGGTGTCGGGCTGCACCACCGTGCCGCGGCGTTCGGCCAGCCAGAGATAGTTGCGGTCCAGCGTGTTCTTGGCGTCGTGCCGGCACCCCAGCATGCACCCGCCGCACGAGATGCACCCGGTGCGGGGCGGCCCCTCCCCGCCGAAGAACGGATCGGGAACGGTGACCCCCGCCTCGCCGAAATAAACGGCCACGTTGGTCGACTCGAAGGAATCTCCCCGCCCGATCTCGTGCGCCAGGTCGCGCAGGATCTCGTCCGGATACGTCAGGAAAGGCGTACGGGTGGCTCCCAGCATCCTCAGCGCGGTCTGATAGTGCAGGGCGAGCTCACGCTTCCAGTCGGCCAGGCGCGCCCAGCTCGGCGCCGAGAAGAAGTCGTCCTTGGGAACCGGGAGCGTGTTGGCGTAGACGAGCGAGCCGCCCCCCACGCCGACGCCCGAGAGCGCCGTGACATGCCTCAGGTAGGTCATCTTGAAGAGCCCCCGGAAACCGAGGCGCGGCATCCAGAAGAAGCGTTTCAGGTTCCAGCTCGTCTTCGGGAAATCGTCCTTCGCCAGCCGCCTCCCCTTCTCCAGCACCAGGACGCGGTAGCCCTTCTCGGCCAGTCGCAAGGCGCTGACGGAGCCTCCGAATCCCGAGCCGATCACGATGAAGTCCCAGCCGCCTTCCATGCCCGCCGAGTCTACGTCGGCGCGCGCGGCGCCACCTGGAGGAGCTCGTCGAGCCCCGAGAGAGCTAGCGGGCGAAGCTCCGGACGACGCGGCCCAGGCGGGCGATTCCTTCCTCGATCAGCTCGGGCGGGCGGTTCGAGTAGTTGAGCCGCATCATCTCGTGGCGCGGCGCGGCGGCGTAGAACGCGCTGCCCGGGACGAATGCCACCTTCTCGGCCAGTGCGGTCTCGAAGATCTCGTCGGCGCTCATGCCCGTGGGCAGCTCGGCCCAAACGAAGAGTCCGCCGTCGGGACGTGTCCAGCGCGAGCCTTCCGGCAGATGCCGCGCCAGCGAATCGAGCATCGCCAGGCAGCGCTCGCCGTACGCGCGCCGGATCACTCCGAGGTGGCCGTCGTAGTCGAAGGTCTTCAGGAGCTCGGCGGTGGCGCGCTGCGCCAGCGTGGCGGTATGCAGATCGGCCGCCTGCTTGGCGATCGTCGCCGCGCGGATCAGCTCCTTGCTTCCCACCATCCAGCCCAGGCGCAGCCCCGGGGCGAGGGTCTTCGAGAAGGTGCCGAGATGGATGACGACCCCCTCCTCATCGAGCGCCGCGAGCGGCGGCGGGGCCTCGCCGCGAAAACGCAGCTCACCGTACGGGTTGTCCTCGAGCACCGGGATGCGGTGCTCGTGCGCCAGGCGCACCAGCCGCGTCC
>JBDSFL010000212.1:0-4092 GCA_039919545.1 Thermoanaerobaculia bacterium
CGGTGAAGCGGCGCCGGTACTGGCGGCGCTCGAGGTGAAACGTGAATTCGATCTCGACCGCATCGGGATCCAGCGCGGCGGTGAGCGTCTCCACCAATCGCTCCAGACTCCGATCGTGCCGGCGGCGGAAGGGAGCGGTGTCGATCAGCGGTCCGGGCAGCTCAGGGCACCTCGCGGTCCAATTCTACCCGCCTCGGCAAGGGGCGCGCCTCGGCTCCCCTGTGATCGAACGAACGATTTCGATCCGTTCAAATCGTGTAGATTTTTCTCGTACATGAACAAATTTCTGCGTGATACGCTGATGTTGTTCAGGGAAGTGAATCGAGGCGACCCCGAGGAGTTTTCATGCTGAGTTTCGAGGTCCGGAAACCGGGCGGCGAGTCTGAGATTCGAAAAGTGCATCGCGATGTGATCCACATCGGCGCTTCGACGGGGAACGATCTCGTTGTGCGCGCCCGAGGTGTTCTCGGGAGGCACGCACGCATCTCGGTGGCCGGAGAAGAGCTGAGGCTGGATGTCCTCGGAACAGCACCCGGCTCCGACGTCACACTGAATGGTTCCGTCGTGAAATCGGCTGCTCTCGCTTCGGGCGATCGCATCGCCATTGGCGAAGCAACGATCACGTTGCTGAACGGCCCGGCTCCGAATCCCAATCGAATTTCGGCTCCTCCCCCGCGCGGGCGTGACGCGTTCTCGATGGCGGCGGCGGCGCTGGCGCCCTCACCCGCCGGGCCTCCAACGCCTCAGGGCGGAACGCCGCGGCTCCCCGCCACGCCTCCGGGAGGCACGCCGCGCCTCGGCTCGACGCCTCCCACGGGAACGCCGCGGCCGCAGGAAGCGCGTCGCTTCGAGAGCGGCGAGCAGGCGACGGCCCCGCGCGGCGCGGAAGGGCGCCCCGCACCCGCGGCCGCGTCGGGCTCGCGGTCGGCCGAGGTGTGGGGCGAGCTGTATGCGCGCTTGAAGCGGCCGGTGCCGTTCGAAGAGCTGCTGCAGGATCTCGCCTCCTATGTCTCGTCCACCACGCCCATTCACTCCATCGCGTTCGCGTCGGTGAACGAGCCGGCCGCCGGCGAGGCCATCGCCGCGATCTGGAAGGGCACCCTGCCCAAGGTGGGCGCGCGCGCGATTCACGAGGTGCGCGACAAGGGAACGCCGCTCGACACCTTCGAGTCGGGGATGCGCATTCGCATCTTCCCCGTCCCGCGTCCCGGCGGCGAGCTCATCGGCCTCCTCGTGGTGCCCTCGGAATCCGTGCAGGATCTCGGACTCCACGATTTCATCTCGCACGCCGCCGCCGCGATCGGCTTCGTCCACTCCGAGCGGAACGAGCCCCCCTTCGGCGAGCGCGGCGCCGCTCCCGCGCCCATGCCCACGCAGGCGATGCTGGATGACCCGCTCTCGGCGCTCGTCGGCGGCTCGCTCCCCATACAGAATCTGAAGGCCTCGCTGCAGCGCGTCGCCTCGGCGCGTGCGCCGATCCTCCTCATCGGCGACGTGGGCAGCGGAAAGTCGCTCGTGGCCGAGACGCTGCACGCACTCTCGCCGCGCCGCCCACGCCCCCTGGTGCGGTGCGCGGCGACCGCTTCCACCGCGGCCGCGCTCGAAGACGATCTCCTCGGCACGGCGGGTGCGACCGAACGTCGGAAGCGTCCGGGCCGGCTCTTCGAGGCCGACGGGGGGACGCTTCTCATCGAAGAGGTGGGCGACCTGCCCGCCCCCACGCAGGCGCTCCTGTTCCGTCTCCTCGAAGCGCGCGAGGTCATCGCGCCCGGCGGCCGCGCCACGCCGCTGGACATCCGCGTCATCGGCACCTCCTCGCGCCCGCTCACGCGCGCCGTCGAGGACGGAGCGTTCCGGGACGATCTCTACTTTCGTCTCTCCTCGCTCACGCTGCGGCTCCCGCCCCTGAAAGACCGCAAGGAAGACATCCCGGCGCTGCTCGACTTCTTCGCGCAGCGGCACAACGGCCCCTCGGCGGAGCAGTTCGACGTGGAGGCGATGAACGCCCTGCTCGGGTACGCCTACCCGGGGAACGTGCGCGAGCTGGAGAACGAGATCCGTCGTCTCTCGGCTCAGGTGGGAAACGGCGCGATCGCGCTGAGCGATCTCGACGCGAAGTTCTCGGGCGAGCACGTGGAGCTGGCGCTCACGGAAAGCGACGATCTCAAGGAGATCGTCGAGAAGGTGGAGCGTCAGGTCATCGAGCGCGTGATGCGCAAGGTGCGCGGCAACCAATCGCTCGGCGCGAGGCTCCTCAACATCTCCCGCGGCAGCCTGATCGCGAAGATGAAGGAGTTCGACATCAAGGACTTCCGGTACCTCAAGCGGAATGAATGAGAGCACCGCGAGGTGCTCATCACGGTTTCGGCGGAATCGCAGCGGAACGAAAAGAGCACCACGTGGTGCTCTTTTCATTTCCTGCTCTCTCGAGAAATTGGTTCCGTCTCGTCGGACGCTCTGCGGCCGTCGGGAGATTCGGATGGCGAAGTTCCACCAGGCTCGCGGCTCGAGCAGCAGAAGCTACTTTTGTTTCTTCCAGCGGGGGCGAGGCGCTGGTTTCGGCGACGCCTCTTCGGTTGCAGCTGGCGCCTTCACCGGGAAGCCCGAGAGCGCTCCCCAGATCAGGAAGGGGAGGGCGTAGATCAGCAGGATGTCGAAGAGGTAGCGGCTCGTGCCCAGGAGCTCGCGCTGCCAGCGGGGGTAGTGCACCAGGCTCCATTCCCCGAGCTGCGTCGCGTAGAGCGTCTCGATCGTGAGCGCCAGGTGGGTGACGTGCGTGACGAAGAGGAATGCCAGGCCCGCGGCTTGCCACCAGAAGCCTATTTTTCTGCCGAAGCCGGTGGCTCCCCAGAGAAGCGCGAGGAGGATCACCACGTTTCCCGTGAGCGACGACGGGTTGACGACGGGCGAGTCGTCCTCGGACGAGAAGTCGGTGCGGTGAATCGTGACGAAGCCCTTGTCGTACGTGAGGAAGGTGACGCGCGGCCGCTCGAAGAGGCGGATCGACGTCTCGGTCACGCTCGTCACGATCGACTGATACAGCTCGGCTCCGCCCAGCAGCCACAGCGCCGTGGCCGCCGCGGCCGCGAGCGGGAGTCTAAGCAGCAGGCGGCGTACGGCGGGCGACATCGGCTGCGGCGAAGCGATCGGCCCAGATCAGGAAGAGCATCACCCCGGCGAGGATGACGAACGCGGGGGCCACGACGGAGTGAATCTTGTCGAAGACGGGGGGCCAGTGAATGCCCACCACGAAGAGGGCGACGATGCGGACGATGTTGATGAACTGAATCGCCACGAGACCCACCGCGAGACCCAGCAGCCGCGTTCTCCAGCGGGCGGGGAAGGCGAGCACCGCGGCGCCGAAGAGGAAGGACGTCTCGAGGCCGTTGCAGCCGTTGCGGATGTTCACGCTGAACCGTGGGGACGCGATCACGGTGTCGATCGTCCGGGTTCCGGGCTCGAAAATCGAACAGCCCAGGCCGCCGAGGCGGGCCACGAAGGCGGTGAAGGGCTCGACGATGGCGTCGTTCAGAGGCTTCGGCGCCGTGAGGGCGAAGAAGAGGAGGATGAATCCAAAAAATTTCAGCAGGAACTTCAGCTCGGGGCGCAGGGTGATCGGCACCGGCGGAGAATAGCGGACCCGGAAGGCGGGCGCTCGCCGGCGCTACACTCGGTTCATGGCCGACCCGGAGGAACGCTCCTTCCGTCGCACGCTCACCGTCGTCTTGTCGGTGCTGGGCGTGCTGACCGCGGGCATGGTGCTGCTCTTCGGGCACCTCCTGTTCAAGACCCTCTCGAAAGACGTCACCGACGATGCGATCTTCCACTCGCGGATGGATGCCCAGCGTATCGCTCAGGGCGTGGCCGATCGCTCTGCGGGTGATCCGTACACGCTGAAGTACAAGCAAAAGGAGCTGGATCGCTTCATCGGCACGGCGCTCGCGGAGCGGCAGGTGCTGAACGAGATCCAGGTGCTCGACAAGGAAGGGCACGTCGTCTACACGTATGCCAGCGCGCTCAGCCGCCCCGAGCGCGCGGAGGCCAGCCACGACCCCGAAGGGCGCAAGCTGAGCGTCTCGCCCGGAGGCGCGC
>JBDSFL010000411.1:0-7726 GCA_039919545.1 Thermoanaerobaculia bacterium
CACGTCGTCGATCCAGATCGTCTCGTTGGTTGCGAGAACCGCGCCGGCCAGACCGCTCCCCTCCGGCTGCGAGGCCCCGCGCGTCAGCGCCAGGAACTCGGGGGCGACCAGATCGGGGACCGACCAGGCATGCACGCAGCTCATCGTGCGCGCGGCTGCATCGTGCTGCCAGATGGCCCCGATGTCCCAGCCGAGCGTCTGACACACGGCCGCGAGGATCTGCGGCGCCGCCTCGGCGACGTCCGTCGCATCCGCGAGGATGCGCGTGATGTCGTCCTTGGCCTGGAGCCGGCTCTCCATGCGCTGCCGCTCGGACCTCTCGACCAGGGGCCGGTAGGGTTCTTCGTGAGACGACTCGCTGCTCACGGCTGCGGCTCGATGGCCCTGTTCATCCGGTGGGGATGATATGTCTGACGAGGGAGACTCGAGTGATTCAGGCCGCCCCAGCTCTCTTGGGGTCGGTCTTCTTCGCCTTGCGGCGCGCCGGGGCCTGCGCGGCGCTCCGGGCGCGTTGCCGCGTCGAGCGCTGTGATCCCGAGCCGGCCACGCTCCGGCGAAGCGCCTCCATCAGGTCGACCACCTTCCCCTCCTCGCCCCCCTGCGCCTCCTTCTCCTTGGCCACGACGAAGGACTTCTTGGCCGAGAGGAGCTTCTCCAGCGCCTCGCGATATTCGTTCGGGTGCGAGGCGGGTTCCCACGCCTCCGTCGACATCTGGTCGATCAGGAGGCGGGCCATCTTCATCTCGGCGGGCCTTGGAGCGGAGGCGGGGATCGAGAGCTCGCTCGGATCGCGCAGCTCTTTGAAGGTACGCATCACCTCCAGGGCGAGAACCTCACGCCCCGGGATGAGCGCAGCGAGCTGGGGGCGGGTGCGAAGCGTGAAACGCACGATGCCCACCCGGTTCGCCTCGGTCAGGGCATCGCGGAGCACCGCGTAAGCCTTCTCTCCCCCCTTCTGCGGGGCCAGGTAATAAGGCTTCTCGAACGAGAGGGGGTTCAAGGAAGAATGTTCCACGAATTGCAGAACATCGATGATGCGGTCGTTGTCATCCAGGCTGTCGCCGATCTCATCGAGCTCTTCCTTCTCGACGGCGGCGAAGCGGCTCTTCTCGACCTCGAAGCCCTTGACGATCTCGTCGGCGGAAACCTCGATGTTTTCCTTGCTACAAAATTTCTTGTAATTGATCGGAGCCATGTCCTTCCGGTGCAGCAGCCGGAAGGCGACCTTTTCGGAAGACTCGAGCGCCGCGTAGAGGCCCACGGGGATCGAGACGAGGCCGAACGTGATGTGACCGCTCCAGAGTCCTCGCACGATGAATGACCCCCTGCGTTTTTCTAGCAATCCTCAGGCCAGGACGGTTCGAGCTGGCATCCTTTTTGATTGAACCCCCCGTGTGAGGCGATCGAACGAAATTCGTCACGAAACTGCGGAACGGCGGAGCCGCTCGCCCGCATGAAGAGCTCCCTCCGGCCGCTCCTCACCCTGCTGATCCACGACACGCGCGACCTCGCCGCCGAGGTGGCGGACGCCACGGTGCGAACCGCGCCCAGGCGTGCGGGGGGCCGCCGCGCTCGCATCCTGCGCGCGATTCCGGGAGATCTTGCCGATATCACGGCCTCGCTCTCGCACCTCTGCGATGCGCTCGAATACCTTCCGGAGGAAACCCTCTTCGCCGAATCCGAGGAGGTCGATGACCTCGTGCTGGATCGCTGGCTGCAGGACAACTGACCCGGTCGGGCCGGGCGTCGGGCCCGCCATCGCGGGCACGCTCGTTGCTAAGCCGGCGGCAGGAGGAATCCCATGACGAACGACTCGAAGACCGAAGTGGAAGACACGGCCAAGATCGAAACTCCCGACGCCAATCGCGATCCGATCTCCGGCGAGCCCGGCTCACATCCGGTGGGCACGGGAATCGGTTCCGCGGGAGGCGCCGCGGCCGGCGCAGGCATCGGTGCGGTGCTCGGCGGGCCGATCGGCGCCATCGTGGGCGGAGTGGTGGGTGCCGTGGCCGGCGGAGCCGCGGGACACGTGGCCGGCGAAGCGCTCGACCCCACGGTCGAGCAGGGGTACTGGCGGCAGAACTATGCTTCGCGTCCCTATGCGAAGTCGACGTCGTCGTACGACGACTACGAACCCGCTTACCGCTACGGCTGGGAAAGCGCGGGACACCCCGACTACAACGGCCGCAGCTGGGACGAGGTCGAGTCCGAGCTGGGCCGCAAATGGGAATCGGTGCGCGGCACGAGCCGGCACGCGTGGGACGAAGCCAAGGCGGCGACGCGCGATTCGTGGAACCGGATCCGCGGCCTGTCCTGAACGATCGAGCCCATCACACGGAGCAAGAGGGGCCTTCGGGCTCCTCTCTTCATTTGTGCCAGGAAATCCGAGTGTCAGAAAATCTGGTGCCGCAGCGTGAGCGTTGGGCTCCTCGAGAGCCGGACGGCCTGAATTTCGAGACCTCGCTGGCAGCTGATTTGCTGTCGATGAGGGACGACCGTCGCTCGACGGTCAGCAGCTTCAGAAAGGAAACGAACATGGATGCGATCAGCTTGCTGAAGGACGACCACAAGACGGTGAAGGGGCTCTTCAAGGAGTTCAAGAGCGCGGGCGATCGCGCGGTTTCGAAGAAAAATGCTCTCTTCGAACAGATCAGGAACGAGCTGACTGTTCACGCCGAGGTCGAGGAGGAGATCTTCTATCCCGCCGTGAAGAACGCGCGCTCCGAGGAGGCGAAAGACTCCGTCCGCGAGGCGATGGAGGAGCACGCGATCGTGAAGCAGCTCCTCGAGGAGATCGACGAGCTCGAGCCGGGCGACGAGCAGTACGGCGCGAAAATGAAGGTGCTGATGGAGAGCGTCGAGCACCACGTGGAAGAGGAAGAGGACGAGATGTTCTCGGAGGCGCGCAAGGCGCTTTCCGCAACCCGCCTAAAGGAGCTCGGCGCAGACATGAAAGTACGCAAGGAGAGTCTGAAGTCCCAGCTCGCTTCCTGATCAGAAATCCGGAATGACCAGGAGACCGCTCTTGCTCGCCCGGACATCCGCCTTGCCCGGAGGAGCCCAGCCGGCTGCGGCGCTTCCGAGCGATGCCCTCGAGCGGTCACGGCGCCACGCGGAAAGAGGCGATGGCATACAACCTGCTACTGCCTTTGTAAAAGGGGGATGAACGCATGAAGAGCAAGCATCTGGTCATGATCCTGGCGGCCGCTACGTGGACCCTGAGCGGCTGTAATCAGGACCGTGCCACCAACGCCGAGAACCGGCCCAACCTCGAGACCCCGAAGGTGGAGACGAAGACCGAGTCCACCCAGGTCGGCTCGACGCTCGAGTCGAAGACGGAGACCACGACGGACGGCGGCGCGGGACAGCGCGACGTGAAGGGCGTCCGAGAGATGATCATCGGCACCGTCACGTTCTACACCGCCGGCAAGAAGATCGAGGTGATCACCGGCGAGAAGAAATCCCACGTCTACGTTCTGGATGCCAAGGACACCTCGAGCACGATCGACGCGGGCGTCACCGTCGGCTCGCGCGTTCGCCTGGTCGAGGACACGGGCGACAACAAGACTCGCCAGATCACGGTTCGAATCGAACCCGCTGCCCCTTGAACGATCTGCACCCGGACGGCACGTCCGGGTCCGTCTGTCACAGCAGCTCCCGATGGCGCGGATCCGCCTGCGGCGCTGACGCGGCTTCCCGGGGGGCGCGTGCCCCCCGGACTCCCAGCTCTTTGCCTCGACATAGAGACGGATCGTCGCGCCGCCCTGGAATCGATTCGGCAGCGCCCGGAATGCGAGTCGCTGCGTCCAGACGCGGCGACTGCCGTGTTCAGCTCTCCATGTCGTATTGCTTGAGCTTGTTGTAAATCGTCTTCAGGCTGATCTTCAGGAGCTCCGCGGCCTTCTTCTTGTTGCCCTTCACGTAGTCGAGGGTCTCCTTCAGGAATTGCTTCTCCACGTCGTCGAGCGACTGCCCGACCCGGATGCGCACGACGCCTTCTCCGTCGGGTTGCGAGTCGGCGGACTGCTGCGGGATGGCCTCGAGCACGCAGCGGACCGTGTCGGCCCTCAGCACCGACCCGTCCGAGAGCACGTACGCGCGGTGCACCACGTTGCGCAGCTCACGCACGTTGCCGGGCCAGCTGTAGAGCTGCATCAGCTCGATGGCTCCCGGGTCGATTTCGTGCAGGCCCGCGCGCTCCTGCTCTTCGATTCTCTCCAGGAAGTGCTGTGCCAGAAGGCCGATGTCCTCGCGCCGTTCGCGCAGCGGCGGCATCCGCAACGGGAAGACGTTCAGCCGGTAGTAGAGGTCGCCGCGCAGGCGCTCGCTGCGCACCGCATCCTCGAGGTTGCGGTTGGAGCTGGAGATGATGCGGCAGTCCACGTCCAGCTCGTCGTTGCCGCCCACGCGGCGGAAGGAGCGCGTTTCGAGCACGCGCAGGAACTTCACCTGAAGGTCTGGAGACATCTCCGTGACCTCGTCGAGGAAAAGCGTCCCCCCGTGCGACATCTCGAAGTAGCCGATTCTCTTCTTCTCGGCACCGGTGAACGAGCCGCGCTCGTGCCCGAACAGCTCGCTCTCGATGAGCGTGGAGGAGACCGCACCGCAGTTCACCGCCACCATGCCGACGCTGCGCCGGCGCGAAAGGTCGTGAATCGTGGCCGCCGCGGCCTCCTTGCCGCTGCCGCTCTCGCCCGTGATCATGACGGGAGCGTCCGAGCGCGCCACGCGGGCCATCACACGAAAGAGCTCCTGCATCGTCTCGGAGCGGCCCACGAGCGAGCCGTACTGGCCGGTCTCGGTCAGCCGCTTTCGTAGCTCGTCCGCCTCCTTCTGCACGTCCCGCCGGTCCCCGAAGTGCGTGAGCAGCGTCACGAGCTGCGCGGGCTTCAGGGGCTTGAGCAGAAAATCGAAGGCTCCCGCCTTGATGGCTTCCACCGCGGTCTTCACCGAGCCGTGCCCCGTGAGCACCACCACTTCCCGATTGGGGCTCGTCGCTCGCGACGCGCGGATGACCTCGATGCCGTCGCCGTCCGGCAGGATCATGTCGGTGAGGCAGAGATCGGGCGCGAAGCTCACGAGCGAGCGGCGGGCCTCCTCGACGGTCGCCACGCTCCGGGCCTCGGCACCCAGCTCCGTGAGGAGCTGCTCGAGACCGGTGCGCGTCGCGACGTCATCCTCGACGATGAGAATCTTCATTCGCTTGCCACCGGAAGCGTCGCCACCGCCCGCACGCGGTCCCCTTCCACCTCGGCCGTCAACGTCCCCCCCTGGCTCTCGATGGACAAGCGGGCCAGGAAGAGACCGGCGTTCGGAGGCTCGCCGTGCGCGCCCCTCGTCAGGGTGAAGAGGCGCTCGCTCCGGGTTGCGGGCGCCCGGTTCCAGATGAGGATGGCCTGACTCTCCGCCCCTCTGGGTTCGACTCTCCACGTGGCGGAATTCCCGGCTGGCACCTGCAGCAGCGCGTGCTCAGTGAGATCGGCGATGGCCTGCTCCAGGCGACTCGAGGAGCCGAACACTTTCGGCTCTGGCGCAGCCTGGGGCAGGACGAGATGAACGGCGTTGCGGTCGGCTTTCTTGGCGTGGCGCTCGGCACCGCGGAGGACGATCTGGGCGAGCGAGAACACGCTGAGCGTCTCCTCGTCTCCGTGGGCCATCTCCCCGAGGACGTCGAGCATGGCGGCGGCGGCGGAGACTTCCTGCTGGACGATGCGCACGTTTTCCATGGCCCGGTCCAATTCGGATTCCTGCTTCTGAGCGAGGCGACGTGAGGCCATCTCGAGATGCAACGCCGCCCCGGACAGCGGCGACGCGAGGTCGTGTCTCAGCTGACGGAAGGCTCCCTCCATCGCTCGACAACGATTCCGATAGAACTGTGCCGGCGCCTGGGACATCCCTCAGCCTCCGATCAGATTTTTCTTGGACCGTTCAGCCCGATGCCAAGGCAACCAAAGGCGAACACCGGAATTCTACGCGATCTCCGATGTTCGCCCTTCAGCAGCACAAGTCTTCAGTCTTTCGAGGTCTCTCCCCGGGTGGCGGTGAGGCTGGGTTCGAACGTCGAGAGGAGATCCGACATGTCGTCGGCGTGCTCCTCTTCCTGAGCCAGGATCCCTTCCAGGATCCTGCGCGTGGTGGAATCGTCCCCGCCGATGTAGCGGATCATTTCACTGTACGACTCGATGGCGATGCGCTCGGCGAGCAGGTTCTCGCGGATCATGTCGATCAGCGACTCCCCCTCCACGTACTGCGTGTGGCTGCGGGTCAGGAGACCCTCGGGATTCAGGTTGGGCTCGCCCCCGAGCTGCTTGATCCGCACGGCGAGCAGGTCGGCATGAGCCTGCTCCTCGTTGGCGTGCTCCAGGAACTCGGCCGCCACTGGATCGGCGTGGATGCCGGTCGCCATGAAATAGTGCCGCTTGTACCTCAGGACGCACACCGTTTCCGTGGCGAGAGCCTCGTTGAGAATTCTCACGACCGTGTCGCGATCGGCCCGATAGCCAGGCGTGACCGCACCCTTTTCCATCTGCTCCCGGGCCCGCCTCCTGAGCTCCGTCACATCGCTCAGGAAGGGCTTGCTCGTTGCGTCGTCCATGGGATTCGTCAACGACGCTCCGGACTCTCGACCTGCAGGTTGTTGTTCACGCTCACGACGCCCGAGACCCGTCCGGCCACCTGCTCAGCAAGCCTGCGGTCGTCGGAATTGGGCACCTGTCCGGCGAGGGACACGATCCCGTTGGTCGAGTTCACCTCGACGTTGGTGAGCGTCGAGAGCCTGACGTCCTTGGCCAGAGCGGTCTTGACCTTCGCCTTGATTCCGGCGTCATCGACCTGGGCTCCCAGGGACTGGCTCGATTTGCAGGAGACGGAGGCGGGGGCGATCGCCAGGATTCCGAGCAGCCCGATCATCGGTGCGTACTTCATCTGATACTCCTTCATATCCTCTTCGATTTGCTCCAGGGGACGAGCCCGACCAGGGAAAGGGGACGGGGTTCGGAGGGGAAGGGACGGAGCTCCCTTTGCGTCGATCGAACCCCGTGAGACCGATCAGGCCTTCTTCTTCGTCGTCTTCTTCGCGGGGGCCATGTACGGCGAGACGGTCATGGTCTTGGCGCCATTCGCGTCTTTCATCTCGACGACCTTGACCTTCGTGCCGACGGCGACGGTGGGATCGACGGTGGTGGTGACGTTCGAGTCATCGAGGTCGAACGACTTGCTCTTCTTTTTCCCCATGTCGAGCTTGACGCTCTTGCCCGCTTCCATCTCCTTGACGGTGCCGACATAGGTCTGGGTCTTGGATTTGGTGGACTTCATGCCACCGCCCTTGGTCTTGGTGACCTCGGTTTTCTCCATGGTCGTGGTCGCCTGCGGTGCGGGCTGCATCGCGGGGGCCTGAGCCAGCAGCCCTCCGGAAGCCAGCAGCGCGGTCGAGAACAGCGATCCCCATTTCTTGAAGTTCATGAAATCTCCTTATCCCCCTGCAAATAGCAGATTCGGTGCCAAACAGGGAAACCTTTCAAAGTCGAACGCACAAAGGGTCATGGTTTCGAGAATCTCCCGCCGGGCCGGTAAGAAGTGCGCAATGGGCTTCGGGAGATGAAAGTCTTGCAAGGAACGTCGTGGTGCAAAAATGCAAAGGGAAGCCGTTCCGGAGAACGGCTTCCCTGCCGAACATCAACCGTGTGCTGCGACCGAACCGATCGGCTCGAGCCGGCGGGCACTCTCG
>JBDSFL010000421.1:0-4742 GCA_039919545.1 Thermoanaerobaculia bacterium
AAGCGAGTCCCAGGACTCCGGCCACGATGAGGACCAAGGCGGCGATGCGCGCTCCGCTCAACTCAGACGACCCTTCGACCCTGGATCACGCGAAGCAGGACGACGATGATCGCGACGACCAGCAGGATGTGGATGAGGCCGCCGGCGGTGACCGAGGTGACCATTCCCAGCAGCCAGAGGACGACGAGGATGATGGCGATGGTTTCGAGCATGAAACTCTCTCTTATCTGCCGTCGCTAGGGCGGCCCAAGTCGGCTTCGGGCGGCGGCATCTGCCGCGCCCTCGTGAAGGTCAGACCCGTCTGCCCTGGATGAGACGGATGACGACGACGACGATGGCGATGACGAGGAGGATGTGAATCAGTCCGCCCATGGTGTAGGACGAGACCATGCCGAGAAGCCAGAGCACGATCAGGATGACGATGATTGTCCACATGGTGGTGTTCCCTTTCTGAGTTCTATTCGCTGACGATTACCGGTGTCCCACTGTATCGCAAAGGCCGTGCCGCTCTGCCGGAAGTGACTGTGGTAGCTTTCTCGTCCCCGGTCATGAGCATTCAGCGAATCCGAGTCGTCGAAGGAGGAAACTCCCTGGCACGCTTTGCCGAACGCTCCGGAAAGACGTGCAGGGCGAGAAGCTCGCCCTGCGCCGGCTTCCGGCGATGAACGGGACGCCGCTCCACGTTCTGCTGGTCGACGCCGATGGGACGGACGCGACCCTGCTGCGCTCCCAGCTGGCCGAGCTGCCCGCGGCCATCGACGTGCGGTGGGCCGAGAGCTTCGAGATCGGCCTGGACCGGATGCTGGCTGAGCGGTACGACGTGCATCTCGTGGCAGGACGGCTCGGTGCGCGCTCCGGTGTCGATCTCATTCGTGCCTATCGCGACGCGGGCGGCCTGGGCCCGGCGCTCCTGCTCGCCGAAGAGGGTGCTGCCGACGGAGATTTCGCAGCGCTCGAGGCAGGGGCCGCCGGCTACATCGTGCGCGCGCACGCCGATGGAGAATCGCTCAAGCGCGCGATCCGGTACACGGCGGCCGAGTCCCGGCGCACGGCGGCCGTGCGCAAGGTGCGCGAGGAGCTGGAGATCCGCGTCGCGGAACGCACCGACGCGCTCGAGGCGCTGAACCGTGCGCTGGGCGCCGAAGTGGCCGAGCGGCTGCGCGCCGAGCACGCGCTGAGGGATGCGAACCGCCGCAAGGACGAGTTCCTCGCGACGCTGGCCCACGAGCTGCGCAATCCGCTCGCGCCCATCGCGAGCGCCACGGAGATCCTGGCTCGTCTCGGCGAATCGGACGAGGAACGGGTGCGCGGCACCAATGCGCGGCTCGTGATCGGGCGGCAGGTCGCCCATCTCGTCCGTCTCATCGACGATCTGCTCGACCTCTCCCGCTTCACGCACGGCAAGCTCGAGATGCGCCGCGAATGGGTGACCGTCGCGAGCGTGGTCGAGAGCGCGCTCGAGACGGTGCGTCCGCTCCTCGCCGCGCGCCGCCACGCGCTGGAGCTCATCCTGCCCGATGAATCCTTGCCGCTGCACGGCGATCCGATGCGCATCGCTCAGGTGCTCACGAACCTGCTGTCCAACGCCGCCAAGTACACCGAGCCGGGAGGGCGTATCCGCGTCGAGGCCTCGCGCGAGCAGGACCAGATCGTGATCACGGTGGCCGACTCGGGGATCGGCATCCGGCAGGATCACCTCGCGCACGTCTTCACCATGTTCGGTCAGGGGCAGAAGGCGCGCGACGCCGTGCACGGCGGGCTCGGCGTCGGGCTGGCGCTGGCCAAGCGCGTGGTCGAGATGCACGGGGGCAGCCTCACCGCCAGCAGCGATGGCGAGGGGCTCGGAAGCGTGTTCATCCTTCGCTTTCCTCCCGGCCCAGGGAATCCCCTGGCGGAGTCGGGGCCGGAATCCGCCGCCGCTCAGCCCGTGCGCCAGCGCATCCTCGTGGTGGACGACAACGTCGATGCCGCCCTCACTCTCGCCGAGCTCCTGGAGCTCGACGGGCACGAGACGCACGTGGCGCACGACGGCCCCGCCGCGGTCGAGGCGGCGCGCAGCCTGCGGCCGCAGATCGTCGTGCTGGATCTGGGCTTGCCCGGCTTCGACGGGCTAGAGGCCGCGCGGCGCATCCGCGCCCGCCCCGACCTGACCGGAATCCTGCTGATCGCTCTCTCCGGGCTGGTGCAGCCGGAAGACCGCGCCCGCTCACGCGCCGCCGGCTTCGACCATCACCTGGCCAAGCCCGTGAACGTGAGGAGCCTCCAGAGCCTGCTGGCGTCGCATTCCGCCGGCCTGCCCGCCTGACGATCCTTCTCTCCGTGTCTACTTTTCCATCCCGTACTGCTTGAGACGGTTGTAGATCGTCTTCAAGCTGACCCCGAGGAGCTCGGCCGCCACGCGGCGATCGCCCTTCACCGCGCTCAGCGTCGCGGTCAGGAGCTTGCGCTCGACCGCGTCGAGCCGCTCTCCCACGCGCACCGGCACGGCCGGCCAGGTGTCGTCCACGGAATCCGGCGGCGGCACCGGCTTCACGGCGGCCCCGCTTCCGTCGAGCACGGCTTCGGCCGCCTCGGCCTGGACCGCGGGAGGATCGCTCAGCACGTAGGCACGGTGGACGGCGTTGCGCAGCTCGCGCACGCTGCCTGGCCAGTCGTACCGCGTGAACGCCGCGAGCGCCCCCGGCTCGAGCGTCTTGAATCCGGAACGCTCCTTCTCCTCGATCTGCAGCAGGAAATGATTCGCGAGGGCCGGGATGTCGGCCTTCCGTTCGCGCAGCGGAGGCATCCGGAGCGGGAAGACGTTCAGCCGGTAGAAGAGGTCCGAACGAAACGCCTCCGTGCGTACGGCCTCGTTGAGATCGCGGTTCGAGCTGGCGATCAGCCGCACGTCGACGTCGAGCTCCTCGTTTCCGCCGACGCGGCGAAACGTGCGCGTCTCGAGCACGCGCAGGAATTTCACCTGCAGCTCCGGCGGCATCTCGGTGACCTCGTCGAGGAAGAGCGTGCCTCCCGCGGCCATCTCGAAGGTTCCCGCGCGGCGGCGGTCCGCGCCGGTGAAGGAGCCTTTCTCGTGCCCGAACAGCTCGCTCTCGACCAGGGTAGGGGAGATCGCCCCGCAATTGATGGCGACGAAAGGCCCGCGCGCACGGCGCGAGAGCAGGTGAATGGTTCGCGCGGCGACCTCTTTTCCTGTGCCGCTGTCCCCCGTGATCATGACGGGCGCGTCGGACGGGGCCACGCGCGTGACGAGCCGGAATAGCTGGAGCATCGCGGGTGATCGACCCACCATCTCGCCGAGCCGGCCGTCTGCCACGAAATCGCCGACCACGAGCCCCTCGTCGCTCCGGGGCTCGTCGTGCCGGTTGGCCAGATGCGCCAGCGCCGACGCCAGCTGCGCGGGCTTCAACGGCTTGAGCAGGAAGTCGTGGGCTCCTGCTTTCATGGCCTCCACGGCAGAGAGCACCGAGCCCTGGCCGGTGAGCACGAGCACGGCACAGTCACGACGGCCGGCCTTCGCGGCGCGAACCACCTCGAGGCCGTCGCCGTCGGGGAGCCCGAGATCGGTGATGCAGACGTCCGGTGCCGTTCGCGCCAGCGCGTCCCGGGCATCGGCCACGCTCGTCGCCGCGGAGGCCTCGTGCCCGAGCTCCTGAACCAGCTCGAGGAGAGACTTGCGTACCCTCGGCTCGTCTTCGACCACCAGTACGTTCATGCCTCAGGTTCCTTCCGTGGGTGCGGTCCAGGAGAATTCGGCGATGAGGCGCTCGTCGCGGAGGTCGAGGTCGAACCGGCCGCCGTCGGCCTCGAGCACGGCCCGCGCCGTGTAGAGCCCTTCGGCCCCTTCGAGTCCGGGTGGGAGCGACAGCAAGCGCGCCGGAATGAACTCCTCCCCGGTCGGCTCCATTCCTGCCGCGGCCTCGAGGGTGAGCGTCACGCAGCCGTCACGCACCGAGGTGCGGGCGAGCGGAGCGGCTGCGGCGCGGGTCCGAGCGGCGAGGAAGCCGGCCACATGGCGGACCGCTTCGGCCGTCGCCTTGCGCCGAAGAAGCACGGTCGACGGGAGGCTCTCGGCGGCCGGGCGCACTCCGGCCTGAGCGCACAGCTCCGAGAGCGCGATCGCCTGCGGCGGCTCGGCCAGGATCTCCGCGAGGCGGAGCAGGAGATCCAGGATGTGCCCCGCGGCGGAGAGATCGTGCTTCACGGCGCGCACCCGTTCGAGAAGAGCGGGAACGTCCGGATCGGTTGCGGCGAGCCGGCGCTCGACCAGATCCAGCTTCAAGCTCGCGGAGGAAAGGGGGTCCGCCAGCGCATGACGCAGGGCCAGCAAGGAACGGGCGGTGCCGGCTGAAGGGACGGGTTCCGCATGCATCGTGATCCCGAAAGCTAACACACGGCGTTGCCCCGGCGGAGAGTGCCGGACAGCCTCGTTGACATTTCGGTGGGCAATAGTATTGTCACGGCGAAATTCCAGAGTTTGCGTCTTGGAAATCTCGGGGAAGGCGATTCCGAGCCGGCCCGATTCATGACGAGTCCCGCTGATTTTCAAAAAGGAGATGTCCGATGAGGATCCGTTCGAATCATTTTCGTGACGCAACCCTTGCAGCCGGTGCCCTCGGGCTTGCCCTTTCGGCCCACGCCGCGGACCCCAAGGGTTCGAGCGTCCCGCCTTCCAGCGGCCCTCAGGCCTCGGCCCGGACGGCGCCCGTCGTGGTGATCGTCCGCGAGGCCAAGACGGGCCGCAT
>JBDSFL010000472.1:0-3296 GCA_039919545.1 Thermoanaerobaculia bacterium
TGGTGCTGTCCGCGCTGCTCCAGGCCTCCCCCGCACGGCCTGCGGGCCCAGCCGAGCTCTACGGCAAGCCGCTGCGCGGCCTCTCGGCGGTGCGCCTGTCGGACGTCCTGGCCAGCCCCGAGCGATACGCGGGCAAGGCGATCCGCGTCATGGGGTCGGGCGCAGGGGCCTCGGCCTCCGCCGTGACGATCTCGGAGAGCTCCGCTTCGCTTCGAGTCGAGACCGACGGCTCCTTTTCCCTGCCCGATAAGCTGGACGGGGCCCAGGTGATCGCCGAGGGCCGGATCCGCAAGGAGTCCGGCAGTCCGACCTTCGTCGCCGTGGGCGTCGAGGTCAAAAGGTGAGGCGTGGAACCGGCGCATTCCTCTGCGCCCTTTCTTTCGGCCTCCTCTCCGGCTGCACGCGCGTGAACGAGACGCGTTTCCTGAACTTCGACGCGGAATCCACCACGGGCGCGCTCGGAGCGGGATGGTCGGGCTTCGAGAAGACGGACCAGAACGACACGTTCGCATGGTGTCAGGGAAAACTGGGGAGGGTCTCGTTCCAGTGCCGCTCGGGCGGAGACCGTCTCGTGCGATTTCGCTGCTGGCCTTTCCAGTTCCCGGGCGGCGGCGCCCAGAGCGCGACGCTCTTCGTGAACGACGCCCGGCTCGAGTCGGTTCCGCTCCAGGGAGACGTTCGCGTCTACTCGGTGCTGGCACCGGCCGCGGTCTTCAAGAACGGCGCGAACGAAATGCGTTTCGAGTTCACGTACGCCGAGACCCCCAAGGATCGCGTGCCGGGCTCCACGGACGAGCGCACACTCGCCGCCGCGTTCGACTGGATCGAGATCCTCCCGACCCTGCCACCCGCCACCCGGAGAAGCTGAGGCGAGGCCTCACGGGATCAGGCAGAAGTGATTCTGGATTTGCTCACCCGACCCATCAGTCGTCGACGCTTCGAGAAATATTCTGTCGCCTGATCCCGCCCTCGGCGCGAAGCGCTTCAGATTCGTTCGCTACTTGGAATCCACGGGAATGTTCGACGAGACCAGCGAGGGATAGATGGCCTTCATGAACTCGTAGATCTCGAGCGGCTTCTTGTTCTCGCCCTGCTGCCAGGACACGTCGCGGAATCGATACCCGCCGTCACGGGTCTTGAAGCCCCACTCGAAGCATTCGTTCCCGCCCGACTTCTTCTCGCAGGTGAGGAACTGCTCGGTGATCTGCCGCGCCGGAATCAAAAGATTCTTGCCGGCGTCGCGCGCATCCACCCAGCGAATCGACTCTTCCTTGAATTCGAGCGTGCCGACGTCCCAGCGGCTCTTGAGCACCACCATGCCGCTGTTGCGGCGCGCCAGGCCTTCCCAGCGCCGGTTGGCCTCGGCGGCCAGCGGCGGCGGAGCGGTGTTGGAGGAGAGCGGCTGCGAGGACGGGGGGGCCGCGGCGCGGGCCGGCTCGCCGTTCTTGCGCAGCCTGGTCTGCAGCATCACATTGATGAGGCTCTCGGGGAGCCCCGCGTCCCGGCAGCGGATCATGTCCTCGGCGTTCAGGTCGTAGACCGTGCTGCCCGTTTCGATCTGACGCTTCACGAAATCCTCGGAGAGGTTCGCGCGCCAGAGCTTGATGATTTCCTCGAACGGCTTGGACTGCGCGGCGGCCGGGGCGAAGCCCTCCGAAGCAGGCACCGGAACGGGCACGGGGGCGGCGGAATCCTGGGCCTGCGCGGGGAGGGTGATGCTCACGCCCAGGCAGAGGACCAGGACCCACGAATCTCTTCTCAGCATCTTCTTCCTTTCTCGAACGGGGGCGGGGATTTTACCTGAGGGGGCCCTTGGTGGCGACAGCGGCCTCGTAGAGGCGCCGGGCGCTCGCGATCGACTGCCCCCCGTGCGTCTCTCCGGCCGGCCAGATCACCACGTTCGGCCCGACGTCGCAGAGGTCGAGGCACGAGACGGCACACACCCGGATGCGCCCCTTGTTTCCGAGCTCCTTGTTGTGACCCTTCAGGTCCGCGCGGATCGCCTCTCCCACGCCATCCTCGCTACAGCGCTTGCCGATGCAGACCAGAACGTGGAGATCGTACGGGAAGGTGCCGTCGGAGCGGGATTCCATCCGCGGATGATAGCCGCAGCCGGCGGAGAGTCTGATCCGCCGGCAGGGCGTTCCCGTATGCTTCCTGCCATGAAGACCTCCCCAACCCGGCAGCCGCTCGCGCGGCTCGCCACGATCCTGGCGCTTCTTTCCTCGGCGGTTCTCTGGTCCGGCTCGGCGGCGGCGCAGAACGATCTCTACTACAACCGCGTGCGTGGCCTCACGGACGTCCCCTTTCCGTCCTTCCAGGGCGCCGAGTGCACGACCATCAAGGCGCCGCGCGCCCTCGTCTGGCGCGTCCTGGTGTCGCCTGGCCCCGCCGGCACCTGGCTCCTGGCCGACCTCGACAACGTGGTCCCCCGCGGGGCCCGATACAAGAAGGGATTCGTCGCCTCCAAGGACGACGTGCTGACGATCACGTCCGAGGTCCTCAACGGCCCGCGTACCACCGAGCTGCGCGTGCTGGCGACGATCCCCGAACGCGTGCTCACCCTGGCGGTCACGAAGGACGACGACGTGATCGCGCACGACATCGCAAACCTCATCTACACCTTCGTGCTGGAATCGAATCCCGACGGCTCGACGGATCTCTACTGGGCCACCCACTACGATCCGAGCTCTCCCTTCGCCGCGGCGTTCTCCGGCATCGGCTCGAAGAAGAGCCGGCTGCACAGCGAGAAGGGCCTCCTGGTCTTCAAAGGGCTGGCCGAGGCCGCCACGCTGACCAAGTACCCGCCCCTGCCCGACCTGCCGGTCGAAAGCGCCAGCAGCACGCGCTGAGCGAACCGCCCTGACGAGCCGGAACGCCCGTCGAAAACGAAAAGCCAGAAACGGCACGCCAGAAACCAGAAGACCCGGAGGAACGCATCCTCCGGGCCCGGGTCTCGTTGCGATTGCGATGAGCGTTCGTGCTCCCGAATCTGAGGGGTCAGGGGAGATCGACTCTCCCCTGGGACTTCGGCCGACTACAGGATCACGCCCTTGATGGGGAGCTTGATCTCGCCCTTGGTCGTGTCGTTGGTCTTGATCGTGAGCTCGCCGTCGAACACGCCCTTCTTCATCTTCTGGTCGACCGTGAGGACGACCTGGACGCGCGCCTTGTCCAGCGAGACGACCTCGGCCGTGATGCCCGGCACCGACGTGGCGGCCTTGGTGACGGAGAAGGTGTCGTTCTTCACGTTGTTGTTCACGAGCATCACGTTGCGCTTCACCGCATCGCCCTTC
>JBDSFL010000538.1:0-2576 GCA_039919545.1 Thermoanaerobaculia bacterium
AGCGTCGAAGCTCTCGCGAAAGAAGCGCCGGTCGATCGCCTCGAGGAGCCGCCGGCGCGAGAGCAGCGCGAAAATTCCCCCGGCTGCCGCGAGCAGCAGGAGCGCGGGGCGCCGTCCCGAGAGGAACCCGGTGATCGTCTCTGCGCGGTGCACGTAGACATTGACTCCCAGCAGCGCGAACGGCACCGCGGCCGCGGCGACCAGCGTCGTCCGGGCCAGGGCGTAGCGCAGCGCCTTGCGGACGATGAGCCGCACGTCGAGCACCTCGTGCACGAGCACCGCATACGTCGTCGTCAACGGGACCGAGAGAAGCCCCGAGAAAATGAAGATCGAGAGGATCGTTTTTCCGGCGGGAGTGCGGGCCCAGGCCGCGTAGCGCGAAGATGCGGCCTCGAGCAGGAGCTCGGCGACGATCGGGGTCAGCCCCACGACGAGGCTCGAAAGGAAGAGCCCCACGCGGCGCCGCTCCTCGCCGCGCGCCGTGCGCGCCTTCCAGAGGATGACGGCGAACGAGGCGACGATCAGGAGCGCCGGCGCCGCGTAATAGAGAGAGTCCGGCTTCCAGCGATCGAGGGCCGAGACGACGCGCGCGAGCGGATTGCCTTTTGCGGCGAGCGCCGGCAGGAAGCGGGAGATGGCGTTCGTCGGCAGGAGGATCGCTCCCGTCACCGCGGCCGCTCCGATGCCCCAGCGGATCACGGCACGGGGCGCGCGGGCGAGTGACGACTCGGGGAAATCGCGGACGAAGAGCCAGAGCGAGAGCGGCAGGAACGCGTCGAGCGCGAGCTTCCAGGGAACGGTCAGGAGCGATGCGAGCCAGCCGGGCAGCGCGTGCACCAGAGACAGCACGGGGTGGCCGCCGTACGCCGCGGCGATCAGCAGGAAGAAGAGCGCGAGGTTCTGCGCCCGGGGATCGTGCCTGCCTCCGAAGAACAGCAACGCCGCGGCGCTGCCGTAAACCAGGGCATGCAGGAGATAGAGCCCCATCGGGAGTCCGGCCGCCCACGACGAGGAGGCCGCGTGCGCGCCGCTGAAAAAGAGCACGGCGTATCCCACGAGACCCAGCACGAGGCGAAGGATCGCGAGGGCGACGAGGGCTCGTTTCAGCGTGAGCATCAGGCGCGAAATCACGGGCGGGAGGTGCCCGCTTCGACGACGCTCAGAGCGGGCACCAGGCAGTTCCCGAATACAGCTTCGCCGCGACCTCGAAGTCCTCCGCAGACACCGACGCTTTCCCATGCTGGAGCGCGTTCGCGGCGGCCGCACGCCCGATCAGGCGCAGCCGCTCGAGCACCTGGTGGGATTCCCGCTCCCAGTCCTTGGCCACTTCTGGAAGGACCTTGCGATACCTCTTCTCGAGGGCGGCGACCGCGTCGCGCGAGATCCGGATCATTCCGGTCCCCTGCCCGAAGGCCGCGATCGCCTGCCAGAGAACGTGATCGGGATCTGCGCCGTTCGATTTCCGGGTTGCCATGCGGAACCTCTTTCATGAAGGCACGCCGGTCACACCGGATCGTGCTCCAGACTCCTCGCGAGAAATGGATTGCGCTTGCGGATTGTACAACCGGCGCGCCGAGGCAAATGCATTCGAGCTGCTTTCGAGTACACTCCGGCGCCGCGGTCCCCCGGACCGTCCCCAAGAACAAGATGAC
This sequence comes from Thermoanaerobaculia bacterium, assembly GCA_039919545.1. Classification (GTDB taxonomy): domain Bacteria; phylum Acidobacteriota; class Thermoanaerobaculia; order UBA5066; family UBA5066; genus JBDSFL01. Next base: position 1,653 of record JBDSFL010000538.1, read on the forward strand.
AGCAGCGCCTGGATCGATCCTCGCCGTCGGCGGGGCCGAAGACAAGATGAAGAAGCGCGGCATCCTTCAGCGGTTCGTAAAGGAGGCCGGCGGCAAGCGTGCGCGCATCGCGATCCTGCCCACCGCGTCGTCGATCCCGGACGAGCGGGCCGTCTTCTATCAGAGCGTGTTCGCCGGTCTCGGAGCGGGCGAGTCGTTCCACGTCCCCATCGTCACCCGCCGCGATGCGCAGACGCTCGTGCACGCGGGCGCCATCGCTGGCGCTACCGGAGTCTTCCTCACGGGAGGAAACCAGAGCCGGCTCGTCACGGTGCTGGCCGGCACGCGCTCGTTCGAGGCCATCCGCACCGGACTCGTGGCCGGAGGCGTCGTCGCCGGCACGTCGGCCGGGGCGTCGGCGTTCTCGTCCACGATGATCGTCGGAGGGCCCACGGGCCTCAACCTGCGGCGCGATTCGGTGAGGCTGGCCCCCGGCCTCGGCATCATCACGCGGCTCATCATCGACCAGCACTTCTCGCAGCGGGACCGGCTCGGGCGGCTCCTCACCGCCGTGGCCCAGGAGCCCGAGCGTCTCGGCGTGGGCATCGACGAGGACACCGCCATCGTCTACTACGGCAACGGCGAGATCGAGGTCATCGGCACGGGACAGGTCTTCGTGGTCGATGGCGCCAACGCCGCTGCCCGCGGGATGGACCAGGCGCCGAAGTCGCGTGCCTTCACGCTGTCGGGGGTCGTCCTTCACGTCCTGACCGAGGGTGACCGCTTCAACGTCGTGGCGCGCGAGATGATCCAGTCTGATTCCCGTCCGGTGAGTCCGCTCGCCGTGGCCGGACCGGTCTGACGCTGATTCCGCGCTGTTTTGGATCTTTTCGGGCCCGCGGATAAACTGGTCGACGATTTACGTGGAGGAAAATTTGATGAGCG
>JBDSFL010000601.1:0-7011 GCA_039919545.1 Thermoanaerobaculia bacterium
TCGGCGGTGATGCCGGCGTTGTTCACGACGATGTCGATGCGTCCCCGGCTCTCGAGCAGGGTGCGGAAGGCCGCCGTCACGGAAATGGGCTCGGCGACATCGAGGCTGACGGCTTCGGCCGAGCCTCCGGAAGCGCCGATGGCGTCGGCCACCTCACGCGCTTTCTCCAAGGTGCGCGCGGCGACCGCCACATGAGCCCCGGCCTGCGCCAGCGTGCGCGCGATGGACGCCCCGATGCCCTGCGAGCCTCCGGTGACGAGGGCGGTCTTCCCTTCGAGCGAGATCGTGACGGGCATTCGTGTCCTGCTTTCGTTTCGCGTTCAGATCGCCAGCTCGGCGAGCAGCTTGTCCGCTCCGGCCGCGTTCGAGGTGGTGCGAATCGGCCATTCCTTCGCGATTCGCTTGCCGAGCCCCTGAAGTACCGCTCCGGGTCCCACTTCGATTCCTTCCGCGGCTTCGCCCGCGAGCCTCTGCATCGACTCGACCCAGCGAACGGGCGAGCAAACCTGCCGGCGCAGCGACTCGCGTGCAACCTCGGGATCCGAGTTCATCGCCACATCCACGTTCGTGACCACGGGGAAGGCCATCGGCGAAAACTGCGTGGCATTCAGGAAAGGGAGGAGCTGCTCTTCCGCCGGTTTCATCAGGGCGCAATGGAACGGCGCCGAGACGGCCAGCGGAAGCACGCGTTTGGCCCCGCGCGCCTTCAGGATCTCCCCCGCTCTGGTGATCGCTTCGGCGCTGCCGGCGATGACCGTCTGCTCGGGCGAGTTGAAGTTGGCTGCCGAGCAGATGCTCGAGGTGGCGGCGGCCGCTTCGGCGCACGCCTCCGCGACCTGCCCGGAATCGAGGCCGATCACGGCGGCCATCGCTCCGGCGCCGGCCGGAACGGCTTCCTGCATGAAGAGCCCGCGGCGCCGCACGAGCACGACGGCAGCTTCGAGCGAGAGCGCGCCCGCCGCGACGAGAGCCGAGTACTCACCCAGGGAGTGACCGGCCGCGAGGGACGGCACGAAGCCGCGCGCCTCGAGGATCTTGAAGACCGCGATCGAGTGCGTGAGGATCGCCGGCTGCGTGACGGCGGTCTGCTTCAGGTCGTCTTCCGTTCCTTCGAAGGAGACCTCGGAGATGGAGAGCCCATGAGGCGCCAGGGCCGCGTCGGCCCGTTCGTACACGCTTCGTGCCTCGGGAAATTTCTCGACGAGGTCCTTCCCCATTCCGGGCGTCTGCGATCCCTGCCCCGGAAACAGGAACGCGCGTGAGGTCACCAGCGCACCAGGCCCGCTCCCCAGGTGAGACCCGCGCCGAAGGCCGTGAAGAGGATGAGGTCTCCGCGCTTGATCTTCCCCGCCCGCACGTACTCGTCGAGCGCGATCGGGATCGACGCGGCGCTGGTGTTGCCGTAGCGGTCGATGTTCACGACGCAGCGCTCCGGCGGGATCTCGAGCCGCTCACCGACGGCCGTGATGATGCGGTCGTTAGCCTGATGCGGGATGAGCCACGACACGTCTTCCGCGGCGAAGCCGCTCTCGTTCAGAACTTCTCGGCACACTTCGGTCATCGAGCGCACGGCCACCTTGAAGGTCTCGCCCCCCATCATCTTGATGTAGGGGAGCCGCTTCTCGAGCGTCTCCGGCAGGTTGGGCGGGTGATTCGACCCGCCGCCGGGCATGGAGATGAAGCACGCGCCCTCGCCGTCCGATCGGATCGTCGTTGCAAGCACGCCGTGATCCGACTTCGTGGCCTTCAGCACGGTCGCGCCGGCGCCGTCTCCGAACAAGACGCAGGTGCCGCGATCGGTGTAATCGACGTAACGCGTCAGGAATTCGGCCCCGATGAGGAGCACGTTCTTCGCCTTGCCCGACTGGATCAGGCCGTCCGAGATATGCATGCCGTAGAGCCAGCCCGAGCAGCCGGCGTTCTGGTCCCACGCGGCAGCCTTCTTGGCCCCCAGCTTCTGCTGAACCACGCACGCGACGGCCGGGATCGGCTGATCCGGCGTCACGGTGGCCACGATGATGGCGTCGACGTCGTTCGGTTTCATGCCGGCCGCGGCCAGCGCCTGCTCGGAAGCTCGCACACAGAAGTCCGAGAGGACGTCCCCCTCGCTTGCCACCCTTCGCTCCTTGATCCCGGTGCGGCTGGTGATCCAATCGTCGGAGGTCTCGACCATCTTCATCAGGTCGGCATTCGTGAGGATTTTTTCGGGAACCGCGCGGCCCGTGCCGGCAATGGTGGCGTGGAACATGGTTTCTCCTTGGCGAGCCTCAGCGGCTCGGGATCTTCGGGGCGAACTCGCGCGCCTTGGCGCGAATCTTCTCGGGGATACCGTGCTTGAGGAAAGTCTCCGCGGCGCGGATCGCGTTCTTCACCGCCTTCGGGCTGGAACGTCCGTGTCCGATCAGGCAGGCGCCGTTCACTCCGAGCAGCGGCGCTCCCCCGTACTCACTGTAGTCCAGCCTCTTCTTGAACGAGCGGAAGGCGTCCTTCGAGAGGAGGAACCCCATCGAGGCCTGGAGGCTCTTGGTGATCTCCTGCTTCAGCGCCTCTTCCACGAGATGAGCCAGGCTCTCGGAAACCTTCAGGATGACGTTGCCCGTGAAGCCGTCCGTCACGATCACGTCCACGTCTCCGGAGTAGACGTCACGTCCTTCGACGTTGCCGATGAAGTTGAGTCCCGACTCCTTCAGCAGCCCGAAGACCTCGCGCGTGGTGTCGGTGCCCTTTCCCTCTTCCTCTCCAACGGACATGAGCCCGATGCGGGGGCGGGCGATGCCGAGGACTTCCTGCATGTAGAAGTGGCCCATCAAGGCGAATTCGCGGTAGTGCTCGGGGCGGCAGCTGATGTTCGCGCCGATGTCGAGCAGCAGCCGGCGGCGGTTGAGACCCGGCAGCACCGTGGCCAGAGCGGGGCGGTCGATTCCCTCGACCACGCCCATGATCATCTTGGCCACGACCATGGCGGCACCGGTGTGCCCCGCGGTGAACATCCCCTGCGCGCGCCCGTCGCGCACGCACTCGGCGGCGATGCGGATGGACGCCTTCCGCTTCTTGCGGATCGGGGTGATCGAGGGCTCGTCGAAGTTGACGACCTCGTCCGCTTCCACGATGCCGATGCGATCCCCGCGATAGGCGCAGCGATGGAGCTCGGCCTCGATCTCACGGCGACGACCCACCAGAAGCGTCGAAAGGCCGAGCTCGACCGCGGCCGCCACGGCCCCTTCGACATTGGCGCGGGGAGCGTTGTCGCCCCCCATCGCGTCGATGGCGATCGTCATCGCGTCATGGCGTTACGCCTGAGGGCGTCACGCCCGGATATCAACCCTTCGCGGCTCCCGCCGTGACTTCGCGTCCCTTGTAGTGGCCGCACGCGGGGCAGACCCGGTGAGGGATCTTGGCCTCGCGGCAATTGGTGCACTCGGACGTCGACTTCGGCTTGAGGAAGTCGTGCGCGCGACGCAGGTCGCGGCGGGTCTTGCTGTGTCGGTGTTTGGGATTCGGCATGGGCGATGTCTCCTGGTCTTGAGTTCTTGCTGAGTTCTGACTTGTCGAGCGGCGTCGCTCGCCGGGGCGGAGATCTGGTCAGGAACCGGGTGTCGGTGAGATCAGGGTCTTCAGGGCTGACCAGCGTTCGTCCGGAGGCTCGACGCAATCACACGGGGTGGTGTTGCGATCGGCGCCGCAGCTCGGACAGAGCCCGCGGCATGCATCCTGGCAGAGAGGCTTGAGCGGAAGCTCGAGCTGGATCTGCTCTTCGATCAGCGGGTCGAACGGGACGCGGAGCTCGTCATACCAGACGATGTCCAGGTCGGCGCTCGCCAGCTCGAGATCTTCTTCGTTCGGCTTCTCGTGGGCCGGGGCGAAGGTCCAGGAGACGGAAGCCGATCTTTCGAACGGCACCTCGACGAGGCAGCGCACGCAGGCCACCGCACCGGAGAGGTTGATCCGTCCCAGGAGAATGAACCCGGGTTCCGTCTTCTGGAGCCGACCAGTGAAGCTGACAGGCGCAAGAGAGAGGAGCTCGGGGCGCGCAAGGCGATCCCGCTGGACGTCGAAGGTCTGTGAAAGATCGACCGGCCCGTCGAATGCCTGTTCGAGATTGAGCTCCATAAGCCGGACCTCCACGGGGAGGATCGCGGACTATAACACGGCGCCTGTGCCGCCTCCCGCCCTCCCGGAACCAACGTTAGGATAAGCAAGATGCGCGTCGCGGTCGATGCCCGAGCCCTCTGTGGCGAGCTGACGGGTGTCGGAAGATACCTCGAAGGGCTGATCTCTGCCTGGCTCGACGCCCATCCGCGCGATTCCTTCGTTCTCGTCTCCCCCCGAGCCATCTCGCTCTCTCCCGTGCTCGCGGGGCGCGTCGAGGTTCTTTCCTCCCGCGTTTCCCTCCCGGGCACGGTCTGGCTGCAAGGCCTGGCCCCCGCGCTTTCGAGGCGGGCCGGAGCGGACGTGTTCTTCGGCCCTCTCAGCGTCATTCCTCTCGCTTCTCGCCTGCCCGCGGTCGCGACCATTCACGATCTCACTCCCCTGCTCCACCCCGAGTGGCACAACCTCAAGAACCGGCTCGGCTTCGTTCCTTTCCTGGCGCCGACCGTCCGTCGGGCGCGACGCCTGATCGCCGTCTCCGAGGCCACCCGGCGCGACCTCGTCACGAACTTTCCGGACGCGGACGCGATCTGCTCGGTCGTCCACAACGGCGTCGCCTCGTGTCTCGCCGAGCCAGCCGATTCCGGTGCGATTCCGCGGAATCCCTACGTCCTCTTCCTGGGGACGCTCGAGCCCCGGAAAAATCTCGAGCGGCTGGTCCAGGCGATGGAATCCATCTGGGACCGCCGGCCCGGATTCCCCGACCTCCTGCTCGGCGGCGGTCCTGGCTGGGGGCTCGACGGCTTCTCCAGCCGGATCTCGTCGTCCCGCCACGCGAGCCGCATCGTTCCCTACGGCTATGTCCCCGCGGGCGAGAGCGCGGCGCTCATCCGCAACGCCCGTCTCCTGGCTTACCCGAGCCTCTACGAAGGGTTCGGGCTCCCGCCCCTCGAGGCGATGGCCCTCGGCACCGTGGTGGTCGGCTCGTCCTCTTCGTCTCTGCCCGAAGTCCTGGGTGACGCCGGGCTCCTCCCCGATCCGGAGGATGTGGACGCCATCGCCGCCGCCATCGAGCGCGCCGAGACGGACGAGCCCTGGCGACTCAGCGCGCGGCGAAAGGGCCTGGAGCGTGCGGCCGGGCTCTCGTGGCAGATCTGCGCCGAAAGAACGCGCGCAGTCTTCGAGTCGGCGCTGTCTTGACGCGCCCGAAGATCCTCTGGGACGCACGGAAGGCGCGCGACTTCGGCATCGGGACCTACGTGGTCGGTTTGCTCTCCGCCCTCGCGGCGTCAGACACTTTCGAGCTGACCGCCCTCGTGCGGCCCGCTGACGAGGAGCTTTTTCCGCCGAGCGTCCGGACGATTTCTTCCCACGCGCGCCACTACTCGCTCGGCGAGCTGGTGTCCGTGCGCCTCGCCATCGCGCGCCTCACGCCGGACCTCTTTCACGCTCCGCACTACGTCGTTCCCCTCTTCCCGCCCGGCCGAACCGTGGTGACGATCCACGACCTGATGCACCTCACCCGCCCCGAGCACGCTTCCCTGGCCAAGCGGGCCTATGCGCGCGTGATGCTGCGACGAGCGGTCGCCTGCGCGGCGCGCGTCATCGTGGGATCCGAGTCGACTCGTTCGGAGCTCCTGGCATTCGATCCCGCCGCGGCGACGAAGACGACACTCATCCCCTACGGCCTCGACGAGAAATTCCGCCAACCGGTCCCGCCCGCCGAGGCGGTCCGCGTTCGCGAACGGTTTGCCTTGCGCAGCCCGTTCCTGCTCTTTCTCGGGAACGACAAGCCGCACAAGAACCTCGAGGGGCTCCTCGCCGCATTCGCGTCGCATCGGGAACGTGACGCCGGCACGACCCATCACCTCGTGCTCGCGGGAGGGGCCGAGGAGCGCCGCGGGGACCGCTTGGCTCGCATCGAAGCTCATCGGCTCGAGGGGCTGGTGCATGACCTCGGCGTCGTCCCGTCCGGCGACATCGTTCCGCTCGTCTCGGAGGCGTCCGCCCTCGTCCTCCCCTCGTTCAGCGAGGGCTTCGGCCTGCCCGTGCTCGAGGCCCAGTCTCTCGGGACTCCGGTCCTCTGCTCGGACCGGGGTGGGCTGAAGGAGGCCGCGGGAGACGCCGCGCTGGTGATCGACCCCGAGCACCTCGCGGACCTCGCCGCCGGCATCACCCGGATCCTCACGGACGCGCCGCTGCGCGAGGAGCTCTCCCGCAAGGGACGCCTCCACGCCTCGGCGTATGGCTGGGGGGCCGCGGCCGAGCGCACCGCCGCCGTCTACCGCGATCTGCTGGAGCGGCGATCGTGAGAATCGCCCTCGTCCACGACTGGCTCACGGGCACACGCGGCGGGGAGAAAGTGCTGCGCGAATTCGCCCGCCTCTTCCCCGAGGCGACGCTCTTCACCCTGTTTCATTTCCCTGGGTCGGTTCCTCCCGAGGTCGAACGCCTGGAGATCAGGACGACGTTTCTCCAGCGGCTGGTCTCGCCCGGGCGCGATTACCGGAAGCTGCTCCCCCTGTTCTTCGCCGCCGCCGAGACCTGGGACCTGTCGGGATTCGACCTGGTGCTCTCGTCCTCGCACTGCGTCGCCAAGAACGCGCGTGCGCCCGCGGAAGCCCTCCACGTCTGCTACTCGCACACGCCCGTCCGGTACGTGCACGACCAGTTCGAGGTCTACCTGCGCCACAGGCCGCCCGCAGTTCGAGCGGCTGCCCGACTCGCGCGGGTTCCATTCGCGGCGTGGGACGTGGCCACGGCGCAGCGCGTCGACCGCTTCCTCGCCAATTCGGAGAACGTTCGCGAGCGGATCTTCCGGCTCTATGGCCGCACCTCGGCGGTCGTGCACCCGCCCGTCGACACGGAGTTCTTCACGCCCGGATCGGACCGGGTCCGGTCGGGCCTGCTCGTCGTCTCGGC
>JBDSFL010000665.1:0-6875 GCA_039919545.1 Thermoanaerobaculia bacterium
CGCCAGGATGCGATGAGGTCCCCCGACCGTTCGCTCGGGCGCCACGAACAGCACGCCGTCGGCGCCCACGCTCGTGCCTCGCCGGCACAGCCTCCGGATCGTCTCCGCCTCGCGCGGACCCACCGACACGCGCCCCTCGAAGACCAGGAAGTCGTTCCCGGCCCCCGTCATCTTGGCGAAGCGGCGCGGCAGCCCGCCGATCCGATCGCGGGCATCGAGGCTCATGGGCCCTCCCCTTTCGCCGCCGCCCCGTCCGGCGCGGCGAGGCCGAGCGGGCTCTCGTTTCCGGTCCGGTCAACAGCGCTCACCGCGTAGCGCGGTCCCGCCGGCGAGACGTCGACGTACGCGGGTTCCTTCAGCTTGTCGGCGAGCAGCCGGAAGGAACCGGACGCGCTGTCCCAGCGATACACGCGGTAGTGCGCCAGGTCGGAGGAGAGAATCGGATTCCAGACCAGCCGGTTCGCGTTCTCTTCGGCCAGGACCAAGAGCCCATCGGGCGCGGGGGGCGGAAAGAGGTCCCGCGTGTCGACGAGCACCTCGTCGGCAGCCGGCCCGAGCACCAGGGGCTCGGCCGCAGTGGGCGCGGCGCGCACCGTGTAGAGGTACCGCTTCCCGGGCTCCGCGGTCGCATCCACGAACGTCTCGGCACGCTTCACGAGGCCGAGCGGCGCGTCGTAAGCCTCGTCTTTCTCGCCGCGGCGGTAGACCGCGTACGCGGCGATCTTGATGTCGCTGCTCAGGTCGAGCATGGCGGTGGGGCGCAGCCAGTCGAGACAGACGCGCCCTTCCTCCACCGTGGTCCGCAGGTTCAGCGGCCGATCGGGCGGAACCAGAGGCAGGATCGCGACGAGCGGGGAGAGCTCCGACGTCTTCTTGCGATCGCGTGTCGCCGTGAGGCCGTAACGCAGGAAAACGCGGCCGATGCGCCCCTCGGCGTAAAGCGGCAGGAGGGAATCGCGAACCACGACCTCCGCCCCTTCGGTCGCCCCGTCGAGGTCGGCGCGGAGGAGCTCGACGAGCGGGGTGCTGCGGGTGCGGAACCCCTTTTCTTCACGTTCACGCGCGTCGGCGTCGATGGGGGTTGCGGGGGCCAGCCCGCCAGCCCGCACGGGCACGAGCTCGCGGTAGATCGTCACCCTCCGCAGATCGGTGAGCCCGTCCCCCTGCGCCGTGCGCGCCGGATACGGAAAGCGCAGGACGACGTCGGAGGCTTCCTGGGACAGGCGCACGGGCTCGATGCGGGCCGGGATCACCTCGAGCGGCGCCTGCGGCGGGAGCTTCTTCCCGCAGGCGGCGGCCAGGAGCGACAGAGAGAGAAAGACCAGCGAAGCCGACGAGCGCGAACCGGAGGAGGTCGACACGCGCGGCGCGGGCAGAACTCTCAAAGGACGAAGCGCGACAGGTCGCGGTTGCGCACGAGCTCGGTCAACGTGCGCTCGACGTAGGGACGGTCGATGACGACGCGCGCGCCGGCCGCGTCGGGCCCCGCGAAGGAGATCTCCTCCAGCACCGTCTCGAGGATCGTGTGCAGCCGCCGCGCGCCGATGTTCTCGAGGTTGCGGTTCACTTCGGCGGCAGCCCGCGCGATCTCGGAGAGCCCCTCCTCGGTGAAGATCACCTCCACCCCTTCTGCGGACAGCAGCGCTGCCGCCTGCTTCGGCAGCGAGTGCTCGGGCTCGGTGAGGATGCGCAGGAAGTCCGCGTCGGACAACGCGTCGAGCGTGACGCGGATCGGGAAGCGCCCCTGCAGCTCGGGGATCAGGTCCGACGGGCGTGCGACATGGAACGCTCCCGCCGCGATGAAGAGGACGTGATCGGTGCGCACCATGCCGTGCTTGGTCTTCACCGTCGTCCCTTCGACCAGCGGCAGGAGGTCCCGCTGCACCCCCTCGCGCGACACGTCGGGCCCGCCGCGCGCGCCGTCCTTGCCCGCGATCTTGTCGATCTCGTCGAGGAAGACGATGCCGGCGTCTTCCACGCGGCGGATCGCCTCCTGCGGCACGGTGGCCTCGTCGCTCAGCGCATCGGCCTCGCGCTCGACCAGCAGCGGGCGCGCGTCCGAGACGGGGAGGCGCACCTTCTTCTTCTTCGGGCCGCCGAAGAGATTCGGCAGCATGCCGGGGAGGTCGATGCCCATCTCCTCGACGCCTTGCGGCGTCATCACCGAGATCTGGGGCGTGCGCTCGTCGGCCACCTCGAGCTCCACCTCGCGCGCTTCGTACTTCCCCTCGCGCAGGTTCTGACGCAGCCGGTCGCGCCCTTCGCGCGCCCCGAAACCGCCGACGCCCATGTCGGGGCTCTTCTCGAGAATGTCCAGCAGCCGCTCTTCCGCGGCGGCGGCGGCGCGGTCGGCCACGCGCGCGCGCCGCTCGTCCTTCACGAGCCGGATGGCCGCCTCGACCAGATCGCGCGCGATGGAATCCACGTCGCGCCCTACGTACCCCACCTCGGTGAACTTCGAGGCCTCCACCTTCAGGAACGGGGCGTCGGTCAGGCGGGCCAGCCGCCGGGCGATCTCGGTCTTCCCGACGCCGGTTGGACCGCTCATCAAGATGTTCTTGGGCGTCGTCTCGCGGGCCATCTCGGGCGTGAGGCGCTGCCTTCGCCAGCGGTCGCGCAGGGCGATGGCCACGGCCCGCTTGGCCCGCCCCTGCCCCACGACATGGCGGTCGAGCTCGGCCACGATACGCCGCGGCGAGAGATCGCGCAGCCGGATCTCGCGGTCGCTGGGGGGCGCTCCGGCGCCGGGCGCGCTCACGAGAGCGTCTCCACGCGGATCGAATCGTTCGTGTAGATGTCGATGGAGGCCGCTATGGACAGCGACGCGCGCACGATGGCCTCGGCGTCCAGCGCGGTGTGCTGTAGCAGGGCGCGCGCCGCCGCGTGCGCGAAGGGGCCGCCCGAGCCGACCGCCAGGACGCCCTCGTCGGGCGCGATCACGTCGCCGGTGCCCGAGAGCAGGAGCGAGGTGTCGCGGTCTGCCACGATGAGAAGCGCCTCGAGCGTGCGGAGCGTCTTCTCGGTTCGCCAGTCGGTGGCGAGCTCCACGGCGGCGCGCTCCAGCTGGCCGTGAAACTCCTCGAGCTTGCGCTCGAAGCGCGTGAAGAGGGTCACCGCATCCGCGGTGGAGCCGGCGAAGCCCGCCAGGATCCTGCCGTCCAGGAGACGGCGCACCTTGGAGGCGCCGTGCTTCATGATCGTGGTGCCCATGGTGACCTGGCCGTCGCCGCCCAGGGCGACCTTCCCGTCGCGCCGCACGCAGAGCACGGTGGTGTGATGAAAGAGAGCGGTTCGCTTCACGCTCGGAGTCTAGTGGTCCCCGCCGTAAATACGTGGTCTTTCGCGCCGGCGCTTGCGAGACGCAATCAAGGCGCGTCGCCGAAGGCTGGAGCTGGCTCTCCGCCTAGGCGGCGCAACGCCGAGTGCGGCCGCAACCGCCTGGCGCCCTTCGGGTTGGGGCGGCGCGGGACCATCTGCTTCGTTGCCGCGACTCCGCGGTCGCCCGGGCCTCGTTCGTCGCGATCGCCTCGCATCTGGGCCCGCGGCGCTCCCAACGAAAGATCACGTATTTACGGCGGGGACCACTAGATGCCCTCGAACCTGTGGAAGCCCAAGGAGCCGCGGTGGGCCATCGCCACCGGCTTCGTGGCGGCCTTCGCTTTCCTCTTCTACGTCGCGACGCTCTTCGTGCGCCAGCTGAACCCGGCCCGCGGCACGGGCCTCGTGTTCGGCATCCTGGCCTCGGTGCTCTTCCTCCTCGAGGCTCTCTATCCGCTGCGCAAGAAGCTTCTCGCCAAGCCGCTGGGGAACGCGCGCCAGTGGATCCAGTTCCACATCTGGGGCGGTCTCCTCGCCGCGCTCTTCGCGCTCTTCCACGAGGGCTTCCGCATCCCCGGCGGGACGATGGGGTGGCTCCTCTATCTGCTGACGATCTGGGTCACGCTCTCGGGGCTGCTCGGCGTTTTCATGCAGAAGTTCTATCCGGTGGCGCTCTCGCGCAACCTCGCCATCGAGGCCTTGTTCGAGAGAATCCCCGAGCTGGTCGCGAAGCTCTCGGCCGAGGCCGAGAAGCTCGTCGAAGGGGCCTCGGAAGTGCTCGACGGCTTCTATCGCTCGGACGTGGCGCCCTCGCTCTCGGGCGTGTCCCCGTCGTGGAGCTACCTGTCCGACGTGCGGGGTGGTCGCGAGCGGCGCCTGGCCCCCTTCGCGCGCATCACGCAGTTCCTGCCCGAGGAAGAGAAGGAGAAGCTGGCCGACCTGAAGACGATCTTCATCGAGAAGCTCGAGCTGGACGCGCAGTACTCCGTCCAGCGCGCGCTGCGAGGCTGGCTCGTCCTCCACGTCCCTCCGGCGGCGATCCTCATCGGGCTCACCGTGATCCACATCTGCTCCTTCCTCCTCTACTGACGAAAAGGCCTCGACGATGGCGCGAATCCCCAACCGCGGAACCCCGGACAAGAGCAAGAAGTACGTGTTCCCGTCCGGGGCGGGATGGCGCCTCTTCATCCTGAGCCTCCTGGGTGCCGCCGCCGTCTTGGTAGGCGCGGCGCTGCTCCACACGGTGGGGGTGAAATCGGTGGCGGATCCGGGTCCGCTCACCAGCGGGCACGCCAAGCTGCAGGAGCGCTGCGAGCTCTGCCACGCCACGCGGCGCGCCTCGGATCTGCGCTGCGAACGCTGCCACGATCCGAACACGCGGAACGAATACCGCGTCGACGCCCACGCGGCCTTCGGGCTTCTGGGTGCGCCGCTCCCGCCGGTCACGACGGCGAGCCGCGATCGCGCCGCGGTCACCGAGCTGCGCTGCGCGGATTGCCACGACGACCATCGCGGCCGCGCGTTCAAGCCGGCCGCCGTGGACGACCGGCAGTGCACGCGCTGCCACCGCACCGACACGGCTTCCCTGGGCAAGCACGTGGAGTTCGCCATCGTGCGCGCCAAGGCGACGCCGATGCGCGGGCTCAAGATCACCCACGAGCGGCACGTGCTGGAAGCGCTCGCCGTCATCCTGAAGAAGAAGGCCGCCGATCTCACGGCTGCCGAGAAGGACGCCGGCCTCAAGGGAGACCTGCTCCAGCAGACTTGCCAGAGCTGCCATGTGCGCACCGCCGACCAGAGAAATTTCGAGCCGATCAGCTTCCCGCAGCACTGCGCCGCCTGCCACGAGAAGGACGGCTCCGTCGGAGCCACCGATCCGTTCCCCGCCACGGACGTCGTGCCCGCCGAGAAGGCTCCCTTCGTGTGGGCGCCGGCCGCCGCCCAGCAGCTGACGGCGCGGCGCGACAAGCTCAGCAAGGCCACGCTCTCGCATCGCGATCCCTGGGTGCTCTTCAACCTCGCCAAGATCCGGCGCGAGCTCGATCCCGCCGCCTCCCTCGCCGAGCGCGCCGTTCTGCTGACCCGGCTGGATGCCCCCGGGAAGGCGAGGTCGGCGCTCCTGTCCCGTCTCTCCGTGAGCGAGGTCGAGCTGCGGCGGCAAGAAGTGGCCCAGCAGATCGAGAGCCAGTCCCGCCGGCTGTCGCTCCCGAGCGGCGCCGACAAGGACCGCCAGGCTCTGCTCGAAGGCTTCAAGACATTCGATGCTGGCGGGGCCGTCGGCGCCCTCGTCGATCCCTCCGCGCGCGACGCTGTGGTGCGCGGTATCACCCGCATCGGCACCGAGCCCATCACGCCGCTCGCCCCTTCCGAGGTTCCGTGGCGAAGGGCCGAGCTTCTCTCGGCCCTCGACGCCGCACGCGAGCGGGCCGAGACCGCCGGAAACGTCGTGCTCATCCGCCGCATCGATGACGCTCGGCGGAGAGCGCTGGCGTTGAAGCCCGGCACCGCGGGGACGGGCGACCTCAAGCGCCTTCTCGCCGAACGCCGTCTCGAAGAGGAGCGCCTCGCCGACGAGCTCGCGTTCCGCATCGCCGCCGCCGGCGCTCAGGAAATTCCCCCGGTCTCCTCGGGAGATCGGCGGCTTGACCTGCCCGAGGCGGAGGTGCGCTACCGGCTCAAGGCGCTGACGACCGCCGACTCGTTCGCCGCGCGGGACCTCGATGCCACGGCACGCGCTTCACGGCTGGCCACCGTGGAGGCGCTCACGCTCTCGTGCAAGAAGTGTCACGAGATGGGAGTCTCCGCCTTGCAGCCCCTGTCCATCGATCTCCCTGTGATGCCGCGCTCCTTCTTCGATCACAAGCCCCACGTGCGCGTGGCCTCGTGCGGCACCTGCCACGGGCAGTCGGGCAAGGGCGTGACGGCCTCCAAGAGCGCGCAGGACGTGCTCGTTCCGGGCGTCGACAACTGCAAGGGCTGCCACAAACCCTCCGAGACCCGCGCCGACTGTGCCACGTGCCATCGCTTCCATCCGCCGAACATGCCCGCTCGCCCCGAAGCGCGCATGCCCTCGACGAACCTGGTGGACGGGGACAGCGCTCCTCCGGAAAGCCGGCCGCGCCGGGGGAGCGAGCCGCCGCCGTCCGGAGGCGAGCCGCCGCGCGTCAGCCTCCTCACGCAGAGCTCGCACGGTGAGGCGATTCGATGAGCGCGAAGCTGCTGTGCCGGACGGGACCTCAGGCCGGGCTCACGTTTCGCGTTCGCGATGTGGCGCGCATCGGCCGCGGGGCGGGCATCGAGGTGGATCTCCCGCTGCAGGGCGTCTCGAGCCTGCATGCCACCATCGTCTTCACCTCGGGCAGCTACTGGATCGAGGACGCGGGCTCCACGAACGGCACGTTCGTGAACGGCCGGCGCGTCATGAAGGAACGGCTGCGGCACCTCGACGTCCTCTCGCTCGGCGCGGGCGTCGACCTGCTCTTCGTGCTGAAGACCGTGGCCGCGGGCGAGGAGCAGAGCGTGATCCTGGGCCCCACGCTGGATGCGGCCCGCCTCGT
>JBDSFL010000064.1:0-5324 GCA_039919545.1 Thermoanaerobaculia bacterium
GAGCCGGGCATCGTCGAGCGGCATCATTCCGCCAAGAAGGACGCACCGTCGGGCACCGCGCTCGCGCTCGAGACCGCGATCCAGGCGGGCCGGGGCTCGAACGCGCCCGTCCCCACCGTCTCGCTCCGGCAGGGAGGCCAGCCCGGCGAGCACAGCGTGATCTTCGAGGGGAAGGACGAGTCGCTCGAGATCGTCCATCGCGCCCGCTCGCGCTCGCTCTTCGCCGCCGGCGCCGTGAGCGCGGCGGAATGGCTCCTCGCCACCGAGCACAGCGGCCCCGCCAGCTTCGACGACTTCTTCGACAGGAGATCCTCATGACCAGCAGCGAACGTGCCGCCACCCGGTTGTCGGGCGTCTACACGGCCCTCGTCACTCCCTTCGATCCTTCGGGCGCGCTCGACGAGCCGGCCCTCCGCCGCCTCGTGAAGCGGCAGATCGCTTCGGGAGTCGCCGGCCTCGTTCCGTGCGGCACCACCGGCGAGTCCGTGACGCTGGATCCCGAGGAGCACGAGCGCGTGGTGCGCATCACCTCCGAGGAGGCGCGCGCCTCGCGACGGGCCGTGCGCGTGATCGCAGGCTGCGGCTCGAACGACACGCGCCGCTCGATGGATCTGGCGGTGCGCTGCCGCCGGGCCGGGGCCGACCTGCTGCTCGTCGTCACGCCTTACTACAACAAGCCCACGCCGCGTGGCCTGCTGGAGCACTTCCGCGCCGTGGCGGGAGCCGGCGAGCTTCCCGTCGTCCTCTACAACGTACCGGGGCGCTCGGGCGTGAACATGCTGCCCGAGACGGTGCTCACCCTGGCCGAAGACCGCCGCTTCGCCGGGGTGAAGGAAGCTTCGGGCTCGCTCGATCAGGCGTGCGAGATCCTGCGGGCACGGCCGGACGACTTCGCCGTGCTTTCGGGTGAGGATTCCCTGGCTCTTCCGATGGTCGCCTGCGGGGCCGACGGCGTCATCGCGGTGATCTCGAACGAGGCGCCGGGCCTGCTCGTGGATCTGGTTCGCTCGGCGCTCGCGGGCGACCGCGACGACGCGGCGGCGTTGCAGGCGCGCCTCCTGCCGCTGATGAAGGCGAACTTCCGCGAATCGAATCCGATTCCCGTGAAGTGGGCGCTGGCCCGGCTCGGGCTCTGCGGCGGGACGCTGCGC
Source organism: Thermoanaerobaculia bacterium (assembly GCA_039919545.1). Classification (GTDB taxonomy): domain Bacteria; phylum Acidobacteriota; class Thermoanaerobaculia; order UBA5066; family UBA5066; genus JBDSFL01. The sequence goes on from JBDSFL010000064.1 coordinate 1,152, forward strand.
CTTCCGCTGGTGCCGCTCGGCGAGGCGCAACACGCACCGATGGAAGCGGCGCTGCGTGAGGCGGGGCTGCTCGACTCCGAAGCGTTGGACGCAGCCCGGGTCGGCGTGTCGGCATGACGCGAGAAGAGGTGAAGCAATTTCTCTCGGCGCTCGAGTCGGGAGAGCTGCGTGCCGCCAGCCGCGGCGAGGACGGCGTGTGGCACACGAACGCCGCCGTGAAGGAAGGAATTCTCGCCGCATTCCGGACCGGCGTGGAAGTGGAGACGCGGATCGGCCAGCTCCAGTTCCGCGATCGCGACACGCTTCCGCTGCGTCAGCCGATTCCGAACGGCGTGCGCGTCGTCCCGGGGGGGACCGGCATCCGCCGCGGGGCGTTCCTGGGCAAGGGAGTCGTCGTGATGCCCCCGGCGTACATCAACGTCGGCGCGTACGTGGACGACGGCACGCTCGTCGACAGCCATGCCCTCGTCGGCTCGTGCGCCCAGGTCGGCAAGCGCGTTCACCTTTCGGCGGCCGTGCAGGTGGGCGGGGTGCTCGAGCCCATCGGCGCGGTCCCGGTGGTGATCGAGGACGACGCGTTCGTGGGTGGGGGCGTCGGTCTCTATGAAGGGGTCTGCATCCGGTCGCGGGCGGTCATCGCGGCCGGCGTGATCCTCACGTCGTCCAGCGTCGTGTTCGACCTCGTGAACGAGGTGGAGCTGCGCGGCACGAGCGAGAGCCCCCTCACGATTCCGGAAGGGGCGGTCGTGGTGCCGGGCTCGCGCCGGGCCGCGGGCGGCTGGGCGAGCTCGCACGGCCTTTCGCTCTCGGCCGCGATGATCGTGAAGTACCGCGACGCGCGCACGGATGCCAAGACCGCGCTCGAGTCGGCGCTCCGCTAGTGGTGTCCGCTCCCCGCGTCTTCTCCGCCGCTCATCTGCACGCGCTCGCCGGGAAGTTCGGCACGCCCTTCTTCGTCTACGACTTCGACGGGATCGAGCGGCAAGCCACGCGGCTGAAGCGGGCTCTGGGGCGGCGCTTCGAGCTGGCCTACGCGATCAAGGCGAATCCTTCCCTCGCCGTTCTCTCCTTCCTCGCCGGGCGCGGTCTCGGCGCCGACGTGGCCTCGCGCGGCGAGCTGGCCGCGGCGCTCGCGGCGGGTTTCGCTCCTGACCGTCTGGTTGCCACGGGCCCGGCGAAATCCGATTCGGACCTGGCTGCGCTGGTCGCCGCCGGCATCGGTCAGATTCACGTCGAGGGGCCCGAGGAGATGGAGCGGCTCGAGGCGATCGGGAAGAAAGCGCGGCGTGTGATCCCGATCGGCTTGCGGCTGAATCCGCCGTGGGGCATCGCCGAGAAGCGGACCATCATCGGCGGGCCCGGCGCCAAGAAGTTCGGGTTCGACCTGGCCTCCGCACGCCGCACGCTTTCGGAACGCGCTCGCTTCCCGCACCTTTCGGTCGGCGGCTTCCAGGTGTTCAACGCCTCCAACGTGCTCGACGCTGGACTTCTGTCGGAGAACGTGAAGCGCGTGATCGACCTTTCGCTGTCGCTCGCGCGCAAGCACGACGTGCCGCTCCGGGTGATCGATTTCGGCGGGGGCTTCGGCGTTCCGTACGTGGTCGGTGAGGAGCCGCTCGACCTCGTGCGGCTGAAGCTCGATCTGGCGAGGATCGCCGTGTCGACTTCGGGCGAGCCGCGTCTCGCGTCCACGCGGCTCGTCTTCGAGCCGGGTCGTTACCTCGTGGCGCAGTCCGGACGCTACGTCGTGCGGGTGATCGGCACGAAGCGAAGCCGCGGCGTCATCTATGCGCTCGTGGACGGCGGCGTGCATCAGCTCCTCCGCCCCGCGCTCCTCGGCACGCCGCACCGGGTCGCGCTGGCCCCAGCCGACGGCCGGCGTTTGGCTCCGTCCCGGGAGAAGATCGTCATCGCCGGGCCGCTCTGCACCAGCCTGGACGTGCTGCACCCCGGGGCGCGCCTCCCGCTGCCCGTCGCCGGCGAGCTGCTCTCTTTCGAGAATGCCGGCGCCTACGGCTACACGGAATCGATGCCGCTCTTTCTCTCGCACGAGTGGGCCGCCGAGATCGGCGTGCGGCAGGGGCGTGCGGCGCTGCTCCGGCGTCCGCCTCGCGTGAGCGAGCTCCTGGAAGCCCAGACGATTCCGTTCTGAGACAGGTGGGATCGAGAGCGGAAGTCCGCTCCTATAATTTCGTCTGATCGTGGCCACATGAGAGTTCGCATCGCCGTCGACGAGGGGCCGAACCAGGGCACCTCGTTCTCGTTCGATTCGCGCGACCGGCTGTTCGTGGGCCGCGCGCGCGAGGCGCAGCTCTCGGTGGACGCCGACAAGTTCTTCTCGCGCTTCCACCTCGTCATCGAGGTCAACCCTCCCAACGTCTACCTGCGTGATCTCGGAAGCACGAACGGCACGTTCGTGAACGGCAGTCCCGACCGGGTGAAGGAAGCGCTCCTGAAAGGCGGCGACCGCGTGCTGGCGGGACGCACCGTGCTGCGCATCGAGGTCGACGACCCGTTCTCGTCCGACGTGCAGAAGACCACCCTGCTCGGCGACGCGTCCGACCGCCACGCACTCCGCTTCCTGGATCTGATCCCGATGGCCGACGGGGACGTCCGCCTCCGCCACTTTCGCCGCCGGGTGCGCTGCTTCCGGTGCGGCGTCAGGGCCGAGCAGGAAACGCCGCGTCCCGATGCGGACGTGATCGCATTCTATTGCGCAGCGTGCCGCGCGACGCTCCTCGACCGCCCGCCCGTGGTGCCGAACCTGACCTGGGTGAAGCGGGTCGGACAGGGCGCTCTCGGCGCCGTGCACCTGATGACGGACGCCGCGGGCGCGCAGCGGGCGGTGAAGATCGTGCTGCCGCGCGCCGCGGTCACGCGCGGTGCGTGCGACCTCTTCATCGCGGAGGCCGCGCGGCACGCGACGATGCGGCACCCGCGCATCCTGCGCGTCGACGATTGCGTGGAGATCGGTCCCGGGATCATCGCCGTCGTCATGGAATACGTCGATGCCCCGAGCGCGGCGGAGCTGATGCGGCGGACGAACAATCGCCCCCTTCCTCCGGGGCCGTCGGTCGAGATCGCCATCCAGACGCTCCAGGCGCTCGCCCACGCTCACCGGAGCGGATTCGTGCATACGGATGTGCGCCCCGCACAGCTCCTGCTCCGGAGGGATGCGGCGGGCGGGCCTGCCGTGAAGCTGAAGGGCTTCGGCCTGGCCTGGTCCTTTCAGGCCTGCGGGGCCAGCGGCTTCGCGCAGCTGGGGCAGGCCCCCGGCGCGCTTCGTTATCTCGCGCCGGAACAGATCCTGAGCGTGCGGCGCGCCGCTCCCGAGAGCGACCAGTACGCGGTCGCCGTCACGCTGACGAAACTGCTCACCGGCGAGCTCCCGCACGAGTTCCGGAGCGATCAGGACGATTACGTGGTGATCCTGGAAGGCGTGCGCGTGCCGCTGCGGCAGCGCAACCCCGCGCTGCCCGCCTCCCTCGAAGCGGTGCTCGAGCGCGCCCTCGACAGGGATCCCGCGCGGAGGTTCGAGGACGCCGGCCGGATGGCCGACGCGCTGCGCGAGGCGATGGGCATGGGCACGGGCATGAAGGCCGCGACGTGAACGATCCCGCGGCTCTGCGCTCGCTCGAGGCGCTCCGATCGGGTGACCCGGCGGGCGCGCTCTTGGCGCTCTCGAACGTCGCTGGCGATCAGAGCTCGGGCGAGGTGCACTTCGTGCGCGCCCTCGCGCTGGCCCGGCTGGCCCGGTATGGAGAGTCGCTCCGTTCGGCGCGTGAGTGCCTCGAGAAGAACCTCGGCTTTGCGCCCGCGCTCGAGCTGATCGACCGCATCGAGGACCTGCTGGCTGCAGAGCCAGCGCCGAGCCTGCCCGAAGCGCATGCGAACGAAGCGGCCGGCGCCGCGCCCTCCGAGTGGCGCATCGGCGACGTGGTCGAGCACCGCTGGAAGATCTTCGGTTCGGCGCAAGGGGGCATGGGACGCGTCTACTTCGTGCGCGACCGCGACTGGGACGGCATGGAGCTCGCGGTCAAGACGCTGCTGCTTCCCCAGGGGCTCTCGGAATCGGAGGCCGACATCTCGCGGCGCATGTTCCGGCGCGAGACCCAGGTGTGGCTCGACCTCGGCTCCCATCCCAACATCGTGTCGGGCTTCTACACGCTCGAG
>JBDSFL010000073.1:0-4089 GCA_039919545.1 Thermoanaerobaculia bacterium
CACGGGCGGAGATCTCTGGAACGTCCTCACCACGCAGGAAGAGAGATTACAGCGCTCGCGCGCGCTCTTCGATTCCGTGCTCGACGGAACGTTGACGGTCAAGGTGTCGCGCCGCTTCCCTCTGGAAGATGGAGCGACGGCCCACGCGTTCCTGGAGGGGCGAGGAAGCATCGGCAAAGTCATTCTGACGGTCGGCTGACGGGGCCTGGGCCCACCCGCTCCTACGGCGAGATCAGGTGATACACGAGCCCCAGGCTGGGCGTCTTCTTCGAGGCCAGCTCCGAGCGGAAATTCTGGGCTTCCTCGAAGGAGTCGAAATCGCCGAGCACGGCCCGATACCAGAGCCCTTTGCTGCCGAGATCGACGGCGACCGCATGCCCCGTCTTCCCGAACTCCTTGGCCAGGCGGGCGGCATCCTTCTCGGCATTCTGGCGATCCTTGTACGACGTGAAGTGGACGACGTAGACCGGGGCCTTCCCCGCCCAGTCGCTGCTGGCCAGCGCTCCGGCCCGCGAGGACGCTTTTGATGGCGAGGGAGCGGCGCTGGCGACGGGCTGAGCCGGCGCCGGGGACGGGCGCGTGGCGACGACGAGCGCGGGCACGCTGGTGGGCTGCGCCATTTTCGCCGTGGGCTGCGGGTTCTTCGGAGCGACGGCGACCGGCGTGGATGCGGCGGTTTGCTGCGGCTCGCTGTCGAGCACGGCGATGGCGGGCCTCGTGCGGACCGGAGCCGGCGTACGAGCGGTTGCGGGTGAGGACGTGGTCGGCCCCGAGCCGGCGGCATTTTCACCCGGCCGGGTGCGCGTGCGCCGCGCCTTCGGATTGAGCACGGCCGTCGGCCGTTCGGTGTCCTGCAAAAAGCCTCGCCCCACCACGAGATACGCGGCCGCGAGCACGGCCACCACACCACCGATCACCATCAGCATCGGAAGCATCGAGGAGCGCTTCTTCGCCGGAGCGTCGAAAATCGTTCGGCTGCCCGAGGGAATCGACGCGGTGTCGACCCGTTCGGTCGCGTCTTCGTCCTGGCCCCAGGATGACACCGCGGCCTGCTTCTGGCCGCGCGGCGGATCCCGGTGGAGATCCATGCCCTGGGCCTCGCGCCCGACGCGCGCGGCGTCCGCGTGTACCGGGGTGGGTTCCGCGAATGCGGGCTCGTGGCGGGAGGGAGGCGCATAGGGCGAACGCGGCTCGGGAGCGGAGCTGTAGGAGGTGAGGATCGGTTCCGCGGCGCCTGGATTGCTCAGCGGCGAATCCTTCACGTCGTGATCCCAGCCCAGATCCACCGGAGCGGAGGCCTCGTTGAAGGGATCGTCGTTCTCAGCCGACAACGGGGCCGGTACCTGTGCGTACGACCCGCTGCCGAACGGATCCGCCGACCCCACGTCGTGTGAAGGAATCGGACCGGTGGGCACGTCGAGCGCGAACGCGCCCGAATCGTCGCGGCGCGCCGCCACCTCCCGCGTGGGATCGAGGATGTTCCGCGCGCGCTCCACCAGCACCTCCAGCGCGACCGCCTCCTTGCCCAGCTTCACGCGACCCAGCTCTTCGGCGCACACCTGGCGCGCCACCTTGAAGAGCAGCGACGGGTCAGAGGGCGCGTCGACCTGAAGCTCGCGCACCACGTCGGACACCGACGGAAGCATGCGTTTCGTGCGGGGCCGATCGCCCGCCGAGGGTCCGTCGGCGCTCATCCGGGAAGCTGCTCCCAGTCGCCGTCCGGAGCGTCGAGGGCGATGGCGAGACCGCCATTCGAGCCGGCGAACACGGGGTTCTCCACCGCGCGCACGCGGCCGTTCCCCACCTCGATGAGGGCCTTCTCGAGCGCCGCCGAGAGGCCGGGCACCTGCGAGCCGCCGCCCGCGAGGATGATGTTGTGGCGAACCTTCTCCTGGTACTCGGGCTCCACGCGTGAGATGAGGTCGAGCATCGTCTCGACGATGGGACCGACCAGGCTCTCGCAGGCGCGTTTCATCTCGGCCGTGATGTCGAGCGCGGTCGGCTTGCCGTTCACGGGCACCGTCACCATCACCGAGCCGCGCGGCTCGCCGACGAAGCTCGAACGCTCTTTCCACTCGCGCACCATGTGCACCGAGAACTTGGCTTCGGGGTAGCGCGTGCGGATCAGCGTCACGAGGAGCTCGTCCACGGAATCGCCGGCGTGCGTGAGCGTGCGCTGGTCTTCATCGGTGGGATAGCGGCCGTTCATCACGCAGAAGTCCGTGGTGCCGGCGCCGATGTCGATGATCATCGCGTGGAGCAGGGCGTCCATCCCATAGGCCACCGCGAAGGGCTCCGAGACGATGAGCAGGGCGTCGGCCACTCCCTTCACCGCGGCGCGCAGATGCTGGCGCGACACGCGCAGCGCCTCGGCGGGCACGCCGACCACGGCGTGCACCTTCTGCGGCTCCTTGGCTCCCGCCAGGGAGATGAGGTGGCCCAGCAGCTCGCGGACGGCTGCTTCGTCTTTGGGCGAGCCTTCCTTGATGAGCCCGCGCTCGAGCGGGCGATGCAGATCCAGCATCGGCCGGTTGTCGAGAGCTTCCTTGCCGAAAAGAACGGATTTCTTCACGACCTTGCGCGCCACCATGTCGATGGGCCAGCCCACGTAGCTGTCGACGACGTGGGTCGCCCCGTTCGAGGCGGTGATCGAGCTTCGCGACGTGCCGAGGTCGATCCCGACATGGAGGACGTCTTTCTTTGCAACCATCGATTCAGCTTCCTTTCGAAGGCACGGGACTCCGCTCCTCGGCATATGCGTGCAGGCCGTCGTAGAGGGCCTGGGCGATCGACTGCCGGTAGGCGGGATGAGAGAGATTACGCGCCTCGGCCTCATTCGAGATGCACGAGACTTCCGCCAGGATGCCAGGCATCTCGGTGGCGATGAGAACGACGAACGGGGCGCTCTTGACGCCATGGTCCTGCAAGGCCGGGTTTCCCTTGCGCAGGCTGGCGAAGAGCTCTTTCTGAACGGCGAGAGCGAACGTCTTGGATTCGCTCTGCCTTACGTCGGCATAGATGCCGTCGAGCAGCTTCTTGAAGCTGGTCATCGTGTAGCCCGACCCGCGATTCTCCTCGCCCACGAGCGCATCCACGCGCGGGTCGTCGGAGGGGCCGAGGTAGTAGGTCTCGACGAGGCGGCGATCCGCCTGCGGAACCGAGTTCACGTGCACGGAGACGAACAGGTCGGCGCTGTGCCCGTTGGCGAACTGCGCGCGATCCTTCAGGGAGACGGTCGTGTCCTGGTCGCGCGTCATCTCCACCTTGAACCGCGCCTGCACCAGCAGGTCGCGCAAGCGACGGCTCACGTCGAGCGTGATCTCCTTCTCGGTGAGGCCGAACGCCGTCAGCGCGCCCGGGTCGGCACCGCCGTGCCCCGGATCGATCACGACGGTGGTCACGCCGAGCCGGAAGAGCGAGGGATCGACACGGCGCGGCTTGGCCAGCACGAGCCGGGGTGCATTCGGATCGAGCGGGAGCAGCGGGATCTCCTGGCCCGGAGAGAAGACGACGAGATCCGGCTTGGACGCGCGGCCCACCGAGATCGCATTGATGGAGACGAACAGCAGCGTGGGAACGAGCACCAGAGCGGAGCGGCGCACCCAGCGTCGGGACGAGCTGCTTCGGCTCAGCACTTTTCGCGGCGCGCGGGTCGAGAGGAGGTCGACGTTCTCGCGCACGACCTCCCTCAGCATCTGACGTTTCAGCCGACTTGGACCCGCCATAACCCGGTCAAAAGGTTAGCACCCCTGGCAATCAGACGGGCCGCGCCGGCAGGGCGATCGTCAGGCGCGCGGGCCGGATTGCAGCAGCCGGCGCGTCGCGGGATGCTCCGGCGAGGTCAGCACCACGCGCGGATCCCCCATCTCCACCACCTCGCCGTCCGCCATCACGGCGACCCGCGTGGCGAAATCACGCACGAAATCGTCATCGTGCGTGGTGACGACCAGCGTGCGCCCTTGCGCCAGCAGGCCCTTCAAGGTCTCCCCGAGCCCGTTGCGCCGCGCGGGATCGAGCGAGGCGGTGGGCTCGTCCATGAGCAGCAGCGGCGGATCGACGGCCAGCGCGCGCGCGATGGCCACGCGCTGC
>JBDSFL010000079.1:0-4626 GCA_039919545.1 Thermoanaerobaculia bacterium
ACCTCGGAGAGGTACTTCGGCGCGTTCACGTAGCGCAGGTCCTCGGTGATGGTGCCGTCGTCCAGCGTGGCCACGACGCGCAGGAAGCCCAGGTCCTTCGACTTCGGCACGTCGACGACCTGCTGGAACGGGGCCTGATAGAGCACGGCGGCGCGGTTCTCGTTCACGAAGAACTCGACCTGCTTGAGGTGCTTGGTCTCGGGGACCGCGATGTCGGCGACGACGCGCGTGGCGCCCTGCACGTTGCCCCCTTTTTCGGGAGAGGTGATGCGCACGCGGAACGCCTCGCGCCCCTCGTTGAGGATGACCTCGTCCTCGGCGATCGTGCGGCCGTCCTTGGAGTAGCCGATGACTTTCACCGAGTGCTTGCGCGGCAGAGTGCCGAGGTCGAGGTCGGCGTCGAAGGGGGGCCGACGCTTGATCATCACGCGGCGGTTGTCGAGGTAGAACTCGGTGAAGGCGATGTCGGCCGAGGTGGCGCGCGTCTCGAAGCGGATCAGTCCGGTCGCGATCTCACGCGCGAGCGGGACGAGCGAGAGCGAGCCCCGGGGGTCGCCCGGGTTCTCGGCGAGCCGGGTCACCGCGGCCTTGGCAGCGTCCCGGGCGGCCTTCTCGGCCGGATTCAGCGGTGAATCCGGCACCTCGGGCACACGCATCTTCTCGCTGATGAGGGAAGCCGCATTCCGGTTGGCGTCGGCCACCTTCACCTTCAGCTGATAGTCGCCAGGGTAGAGCTCGCGCTCGATCGTGAGCGGCACGAAGGCGCCGTTCACGCTCGAGGCCGGGAAGTCGAACCGGTAGCGAAAATTATCGACGAGGCGCTCGCCCTTCACGATCTCGCCCACCACGTCGATGTCGAAGAACGTCTCGTCGCCGATCTGCTTCTTGGTGAGCGACTCCCGCTCGAGGACGAGCGCCAGCTCCATCCGGATCTTGTTGGCGACCATCTCGGGGAAGCGGAGGATGCGCTGGATGGGCAGGGGCGTCGACCCGGCGGCCACGTCGGTCGTCATCTGGAGGATCTGGTCGACACCCTCCACGTCGGGCTTGGGTCCTTCGCGGATCTCCACCTGCATCTTCAGCGCTCCGGTGGTTCCGAAGAGCGCCTGCACCGTGTTCACCGCGGCACTCACGTCGCGCCACTCGAGGCAGCGGGTGACGTCCACGCGCCGCGTCTGGGTGGCTCCGGCAAGCCCGCCGATGCCGCCGACCGTGATGGCCTGCACGCCCTCGATGGGCGTCCAGAGCTTGTAGTCGCCGGCGCCGAAGGGCTGATAGAAGAGGAGCAGCACCTTGGACAGCCGGAGCGATTCGAGCCGCTCGTAGTACCAGATCTCGAGCGGGTAATAGATATCCTGACAATCGATCTTGCGCACGCCGTCCGGTGGGCCGTTCACGAGGAAGATGCGGCCCTGGTCGGTGTTCAGGTTTCGAAACCGGTCCTTCACCTGCCTCAGCCTGAGCTCGTAGATGTCCCTGAAGGCGATACGCATCCCGTCCGGACCCAGCGAACGGCGCTTCCAGAACGCCTCGATGAAGCGTTCGCGCTGGTACTCGGTCGAGAGCTTGAGAAACGTGTCGCGCTCGAGGTCGGTCAGGATCGGGTCCACGTCGTCCAGAAACTGGCGGTGCTTCTCGGGGAGGGCCGCCGCGAGCTTCTTGCGCTCCTTGCCACCGAGCGGCTTGTTGGAGACGAGCACGGGGACGGGCGCGTCCACCTTGTCTCCGTCCTTCACCGGGGGCACGAGATGAGGCACGGCCAGCTTGCCGCGTTCGGCGAGGCCGCCGTTGTTGTCGCCCTGCCGTTTCGTGATCGTGCGGTACGCGCTCAGCACCAGCGGGGCGTCGGCGCACTGAGCCATGCTCGAGGTGTCCGCCTCCAGCTCGCCCATCGGCTTCGTCCCGGCGACGGCCGGCGCGAGCAGGATGCTGTCTCCTTCGAGCACCGTCCAGTACCGGTAGACGTTCGTGCCCAGCTCGGGGAAGAAGAGCACCTGCGCGTTCTGTCCCAGGCTCTCGTGCGACAGATACGTCCACACCTCGAGCGGACGGAAGAGCTCGCCGCAATCGACCACCTTCCGGGCGTCCGGCGGGCCGGAGGCGATGTACACGAGCGCGCGATCGTCCTCGAGGCGTCCGAAGAGTTTCAGGGCTTCGGCGCCGCGCGACGGGGGCACGGCATTGGAGGCGAGCGCGGGCGTCTCAGGAGAAGCGTGCGGTGCGTTCGGGGCGACGCTGCCGAGGGCAGGCGCGTCCTTGCCGCCAGGAACGCTCTGGGGTTTGCCGGGCTCGGTGACGGAAATCGCCGACGGCGGAGACGCGACACCTTGCGCGGCGGCCCCGAAGGCGCCCAGGGAACAGGTGGTTGCGAACCCGAAGATGGCTCCCGCGAGTTTCATCGGAGAAATAGGATTCACAACGCGCCTCCCTGGGGGACACCTCTCCGTGAACGCAAGAAGAGTTCCAGGAGCGGTGACCTACCGAGTGTACGCAGGCAGCGGCCTCCCGGTTCTGGAGATGGGGAGGATTATTCAATTTCCCAGATCGTCAAACGGTTTTTTGAATGTTCATGCGTCCGATCGCGACCGAGGAATCCGTTTTGACGGATCATGACGACGATGCCGCGCGAAGCGATCTACGCCGACCACCATGCGACGACTCCTCTGCGCCCCGAGGTGCGGGCCGCGATGGAACCGTGGCTCGGCGCTGCGGCGAACGCTTCCTCGATCCATGCCGCGGGCCGAAAAGCGCGACGCGCCGTCGAGGAGAGCCGGAGCGAGGTGGCGCGGGCTCTGGGAGCGCGTGACGAGGAGATCGTCTTCACGTCGGGGGGCACCGAGTCGAACAACCTCGCCGTGCGCGGGGGAGCGTGGGCGTCTCGCAGCGAAGATCCGCGCCGCACGCTCGTCGCGGTCTCGGCTGCCGAGCACGCGGCCGTGCGTGAGGCGGCGGCATCCCTCGTCGCGGAAAATTTCGAGCTGGTGGAGCTGGGCGTGGACGCGAATGGCCTCGTGCACGCCGAGGAGCTGGCTCGGCTCGACGAGCGGGTCGCGCTGGTCTCACTCATTTATGCCAGCAACGAGACGGGCGTCGTGCAGGCGAATCTGGGAGAGCACGCGGAGCTTCTTGCGTCGAAAAACATCGTTCTTCACAGCGATGCGGTGCAGGCCGTCGGGAAGACACCCGTGAACGTGTCGACCCTCGGGGTCGATTACCTCGGCCTCACGGCTCACAAGCTGGGCGGACCGCAGGGCGCGGGAGCGCTCTTCGTGCGGAAAGGGAGACGCCTTCGGCCGCTCGTCTTCGGCGGAGGGCAGGAAAAGGGGCGGCGGCCCGGAACCGAGAACGTGGCGGCGATCGTGGGGCTCGGCGCGGCGATCCGGATCGCGACGGCCGCGATCGCCGAGGAGTCCGCGCGGCTGGCGCGGCTCGTCGGCCGATTCGAAGAGGGCCTGACGGAAGCCTGTCCCGAGGTGCGGTTCCACGGCCGGGGGGCGTCGCGCCTTCCCACCGTTTCCTCCGTGATGTTTCCGGGTGTGTCCGGCGAGACGCTGCTCGTCGCTCTCGATCTGGAGGGCGTGGCCGCCTCCTCGGGCTCGGCCTGCTCTTCCGGGACGACCGCGCCCAGCCGCGTGCTCCTTTCGCTGGGCCTCGCGGTGCACGAAGTGCGGTCGACCATCCGCTTCTCGTTCGGATGGAGCACCGTCGATTCCGACGTCTCACGTCTCCTCGAGATCGTGCCGCCGCTGGTCGCCCGGGTGCGACGCGCGACCCGTCTCGGGGTTTCGGCTTGATCGTGCGGGCCTGTCGGGGTTAAATGAGCCGTTCCAAGTGCCCGTCGACCGCCGGGAGAGACCGTTGATCATCCAGTGCTCCAGCTGTAAGACCCGGTATCACTACGACGAATCCCGGTTCGCCGGCATCGCCGTGAAGAAGATTCGGTGCACGAAGTGCGCTTTCATCTTCGAGATCGAGAATCCCGCCATTCCGGTGGCGCCAGCCGGGTTCCAGCCCGAGGAGACGGGGCCGCTGAATTCCCCCATCCTCGGTTCGGACGATTTTTCGCTCGACACCACCGTCATGGGCGGGGGACCGCGCAAGAGGCCCATCATCCCCCCTCCGTTGCCGGTGGGCCGCATTGCGGCCGCTCCGGCGTCCGTTCCCGCCGTCGCCGCGATGCGCGTGAATCCGAGGCTTCACTCGACCGACGAGTTTCCGCTTCCTGCGGGCGTGGGCCGCGTCACGCAAACGGGCGCCGATCAGCGGCTCCGGCTGCCGATGGGCTATCGCCTGTCGCTGGCGTGCATCTCGGGTCCCGACTCGGGGCGCATCTTCGAGATCGACCGTCCCCGCGTCATCCTGGGGCGCGCCTCGGGCGACATCACCCTGTCCGATTCCCAGTGCTCGCGTCAGCATGCGGCCATCGAGGTGATGGACGACGAGGTGATGCTGGTCGATCTCGGCTCCACGAACGGAACCTACGTGGAGGAGAAGCGGGTGAGCCGGGCGCCGCTCGAGAACCGGACGGAGTTCGACGTCGGGGCGAGTACCCTGATGTTTCTCAGAACGCGTCAGGAGTGATCCGCCTCGCCGGGCGGGAATAACCGATCCAGAAGGAGTGATCCA
>JBDSFL010000086.1:0-3217 GCA_039919545.1 Thermoanaerobaculia bacterium
GGATTCCGGGCGCCGCGACGACTGGTGATCCGGGAGATCACCGAGGAGCGGCAACAACGGAGACGGCCCCGCGCCGCCCGGAACCCCCTGGGCGCATGGGGGTTGCGGTCAAGCTCGGCGTTGCAGCGACGTGACAGGAGAACCACTCCATCACACGCCGCTGCGCCATGATCTTGCCTCGCAAGCCCCATACGTCCGGCCCCTCCTACTTTCGCCACGGGCTGCTAACGCGCGGTCGACAAGATGATCTCGCAGAACTTCGCGAGGTCGATGTTGCCTCCGGAGACGATCGCGACGATCGGCCCCTGACCCGCTGCGCCGGTGAGCGCGGCGGCCAGCGGTAGGGCTCCCGCGCCTTCGGCGATGACGCGGGACTTCTCCGCCATCAGCCGCATGGCCTGCTTCGTCTGCTCGAGAGTGACGACGATGCTGCCCTCGACGAGGGGCCGCATCCGCTCCCACATCCGCGGAAAGACGCTCTGCCCGCCGGCGCCGTCGACGAATGAGGCCTTCCACTCCGGGAACGCCTGGGCCGAGCCGGCCTCGAACGACCGCGCGACCGGGCAACCCGTCTCGGGTTCGGCGCCCCAGATCTTCACCTCGGGCTTCAACGCCTTCAGCGCGCTCCCGACGCCGGTGATGAGCCCACCGCCACCGATGCCCGCGATGACTGCGGCCACGTCCGGCGCGTCTTCCAGGATCTCGAGCCCCATCGTCGCGTGACCCGCGATGAAGTTGTCGTCGTCGAACGGGTGGATGAACGTTCCCTCGACGCCCGGGTAGGCACGTGCCTCGAGGGTCTTCCACGCGACGTCGTAGGGCACGAGAACGAGCCGGGCCCCGAGCGCCTTCATCCGCTCGAGCTTCGCTGTGGGAGCGGTCTCGATGGCGACCACCGTGCACGACACGCCGGCTTGCCGCGCGGCGTAGGCCACGCCCTGTCCCGCGTTTCCGGCGCTGATCGTCCACACCCCGCGGCTTCGTTCGGCGTCGGAGAGCATCGCGACAGCGTTCGCCGCGCCGCGCAGCTTGTACGCATTGATCGGTTGCAGATTCTCCAGCTTCAGCCTGATGTCGGGGAACCCGGGGCCGAGCTCGAGGCGAACGAGAGGGGTGCGAAGAATCGTCTGCGCGATGCGCGGCCGGGCCGCGAGGATCTCGGCGAGCGCGATGGGGCGGACGCCGGCGAGAGACTCGGACATGACTTCCCTCCAGAGAGTGAGCGTACCAGCGTCGGCTCGGCTGCCGAGCGTCGCAGGGCAGCCGAAGTGCGCCTCGATCTCCTATTTCAACGTGGCCATGTCGATGACGAAGCGATACTTGACGTCGCTCTTCAGAAGGCGCTCGTACGCATCGTCGATCTTCTGGATCGGAATCAGCTCGACGTCCGACGTGATGCCGTGCTCCGCGCAGAACTCCAGCATCTGCTGCGTCTCGGCGATGCCGCCGATCAGGGAGCCGGCGAGCCGCCGCCGTCCGAAGATCAAGCTGAACGTGACCACCGGGATCGGCTCCCCGGGCGCTCCGACGAGCGTCAAGGTGCCGTCCCGCTTCAGCAGATCGAGGTACTGGTTCAGGTCGTGCACGGCCGATACCGTGTCGAGGATGAAATCGAAGCTGCCGAGGTGCTTCTCCATCTGCGCGGGATCCGTGGAGACAACGACCTCCTGAGCGCCCAGCCGGATGGCATCGTCCGTCTTGCCCGGCGACGTCGTGAGCACGACGACCCGTGCCCCGAACGCGTTCGCGAACTTCACGGCCATGTGTCCCAGTCCGCCGAGGCCCACGACGCCGACCTTCTGTCCCTTGCCCACGTTCCAGCGCCGCAGGGGCGAGTAGGTGGTGATGCCCGCGCAGAGGAGCGGCGCGACACCAGCAGGGTCGAGGCCGTTCGGAACCCGAAGCACGAAGCGCTCGTCGACGACGATGCTGCTGGAATAGCCGCCATAGGTGACGCCGCCGAGGTGCTCGTCGGGACCGTTGTACGTGAAGGTCGCCGGCTTCTCGCAGAACTGCTCCTCGCCTTCGAGGCAGGCGGAGCAGGTGCGGCACGAGTCGACCATGCAGCCGACGGCGCCGAGGTCACCTTCCTTGAATTTCTGCACCTCGCTGCCGACCCGGGTGACGCGGCCGACGATCTCGTGGCCCACCACGCAGGGATATGTCGTGGGCATCGCCTGCTCCCACTCGTTGCGGACCTGGTGCAGGTCGGAATGGCAGACACCGCAAAACAGGATCTCGATCTGGACGTCCTTTGGCCCTGGAGTGCGACGCTGGATCGTGGTCGGCGCCAGCGGACCCGTTGCGCTCGAGGCTGCATAGGCCCGGGCCTCGTATGTTCCTGACGCCGGTGCGGCGATTTCCTCGGTGGTCGTCTTCGTGTCGCTCATGGGAGAATTCCTCCGGCACGCAAGTTACGACGGGAGCGCCAGCGAGTCATCATCAGAATGCGCCAGAGGTGTCGCAAAGTCGATCTTCACGCGCACGTGGTCGAGGCCCTCCGGGTCGCCGGCAGGAACGGTACGACCGTCCCCTTCAGGTAGCGGGCCATGCTCAGCGCGCGAGCTGAAACTGCTCGAAGCGATGGAGCTCTTCTTCGATTTGCTTTCTGAGCAATCGGTGCGGAGGCTTGACCATCCAGGTCCAGCTCTGGATCAGCAGCTTCTGCCGTTCGCGATCGGTCTTGAGGTCGACGGCCGCGACGATCTCGTCACCGACGAGAACCGGAAGGGCGAAGTATCCAAACTGCCTCTTGGGCTTTGGAACGTACGCTTCGAAGCGATGCTCGTAGCTGAAGAAGTGGTTCAGCCGCTTTCGTTCCCGGATGAGCGGGTCGAACGGGGAGAGGATGTGCACCAGCTCTGCGGTCACGAGAGGCTTCGTTTCGAGCGCCGCCGGCGCAGCCCAGTGCTCGACCCTCTCCGCTCCCTCGACCGTCACAGGCACCAGCTCCCGCCGGCTCACTCCCGACTCGATCAGCTTCCGCATCGCCGGCTTGCGGCCCGCGTCCATGTAGCAAATCGAGTCGAGCGCGACGACTCCCTGTGACCGCAATGCGCGGTCGAGCAGGTAGCGCAGGATCTCGCGCTCCGACGCGGCGGCGGGAGCACGTTCCCAGCCGAAGTGACGATTCATCAGCTCGTACGTCTTCAGCATCCCGCTCCGCCGGCTGATCGTCGCCAGGCCGCGGTCGAAGGCGATCTGCAGCGCCCGCTTG
>JBDSFL010000144.1:0-2677 GCA_039919545.1 Thermoanaerobaculia bacterium
GCCACTGCTTCACCAGCCGCCCCATCACCTTTCGCTTCTTTTCTCGCCTGCTCATCGAGCACCTCCGGTCAAGAAGGCTGGCGAGAAGACCACCTCGGCTCAAGTACGGGGTTGGTCGGACGCTTACCTATTGGCGTGCATTCGGATTCCTATGTATGTTGTTGGCGTGCCCTTGGAATCTGATGAATGTAGCTCCTCAACCAGCTCTTCTTTACGGCCGGACTCGCCCCGGTCAGTCAAGCCTGCCGGGAGAGGAGCGGAGCGACGGACGAGCTTGAAACAGCAGGAACTACCGATAAGCGGCCTTCCCGAGCGAGAGAAAGCCGGACGATGACGCGCCGCCGGGCGCTGACGATTACGAGCGTGGTCGGGCTGCTCGGCGCCAACGCCGTCGCCAGGTTCTCGAGTCTCCGATTTGTCGAGAAGCCGCGTGTCACGTACGGCGAGCCGTCCGTCGCGCCCAAAGATCGGGCAGTCCGATTCGTTCCTGCCCGGAGCCCGCCTGCCGCTAGCTGGCCCTGGTCCGCCTCTCCATCACACCGAGCGGCGAGTTCGAGGTCGACACGGACGATCCGGTTGCGGCCGGCCACGTTCGTGAAGGTCTGAGCCCGTCCTGGGAAAGGAAACGAGACTAGTCATGTCGCGCAGAGTCGTTCTGGTCTTCCTGCTGAGTACGCTCGCGTCGCCTGTTCTTGCGAACAGTCACGCCGTGGTTCGCATCGACGCGAGTCTTGCGAACACCACCTCTTCGTCGGTGGATCTTGTGGTCGCCGTCCAGTCCACGTACCGGCCTCTTCCGGACGTTGCTGTGAGCGTGGCCTCCCCTGAAGGCGTCCTCACGTTCCTTATGCCCACCGTAGCTGCCTCCGTCGGAGCTTCCCCACCCAGTCGCATGACATTTCTCGCGGGTTACGGCGACGCTACACTTGGCACGGTCACCGTTCGTGTCTTGCGCGGCGCCGAGACAATTGCATCGCGCGATTTCTACCTTCAGCGGACCGGTGGCGTCCTGCGCCTGCTCGAATTCTCAGAGTTTTCCGATCTCGCTAGCGCCGCTCTCGCGCAGAGGGATCGCATCGCTGCAGACACGGGCGCCGATGCACACCTCGCCTTCGCACGGACGACAGGCCTTCACCCGGCCGCAAGCTCGCACTTCGTCTCCACGGGAACCACTGATTCGCTTCCCGGGGTGTATGCGCCTGATTGGGAGGCGCAGCGAGCCTGGGATAGGGTGGCTGCTCAGGCTGTTTTCGGGAGACCTCGACCGCTAACCGGTGAGTGCGGCCCCAACCACCCCTCTGGGAACAATCACAGCATTACGATTACCGGGAACATCGGGTACTTCGATTCCTTCTACAATTCAAACTGGACGGCAATCCAACCGGGATATTCGACCCGCGTTGTCACGGAGATCGAGGTGACCAACGACTGCGAGGAAATCGGCTACATCACGCGAGCATATGTCGGCAGCACGAACGGGAGCGGTGTTTTCAGCATCGGCGCGCTCACCGCAGTTGCTCCCGGCGCCGGCAATCCGCTGGTCGGGCTTGATGTGACGCTAACGAATGCAGGCATCAAGTCAGGCTCTACCATGTCGATCCCTACTCTTGCGATGCAGTCCGGATTGCCTACTGGCACTTGGTCGGGTTCGAGCTACGATATTCATCCCGTGTCTGGGACTCTCAATTCGGTTCCGCAAATGCCTTTCCTCTTCCGATGGAACGAAGAACTCGTCAGCATCCAGAACCGGTGGACCGGCATGCCATCCACCTATCTTGATTTTCGTGCTGCGTACGACTCCACGAACAACTGCCCCGGTGGCGTGTGCTCCGTTGCCTACTTCTCAGGAACTTGTTTACCGGGTGGGGCTGACGTAGTCAGGTTGTCGGCGTGAGCAAGAGCGGATGGACGATCGGCAACGGAGCACGCAATAGATCGGCGAAGACGGAGATATCGTCGTGAGATCTCTTTCGTGCCGTACGCGAGATGGTCATGAGAATCGCCTGAGCCCTCGCCCCATTTGCTGTACGGTTGCCGCCACCACAGGTTTTTCGGTTGACGACGGCATACCTCAGTTCCGTCTCGGCCGGCCAATTCGTCCCTTCCAACTCGGGGCGAAGCACGAAGCGGAAGAGATCTGGTTGCAACCGGGATAGGTGCTGGGCGAAGCGCCGATTGGCGTCGTCGGTGAAGGTACCGACGAGGGGTCGGCCCATGTCGTGATCCAGCTTCGCTTTAGCCGCTTTGAGCTTTTCTGAGGACAAGCGCCCCGCGTCCCGAAGATCCCGAATCCCGAACGCACTCTGGAGGAGTTCCTTGACTGCCCTCGGGAACCTCACCGACCCGCGTGTTGCGGTTTCGAGTAGCTCGTTGCTGCGTCGAATCAGATGGGCCAAGCACGCTTGCCGATCGGCAAACACGAACCTCCGACACGGCGCCCACCCGTCCGATCCGATCGTTCCGGCGTAGTCCTCTCCGAGAAGCAGCGCCGCTTCTGGATAGCCTCGCCCTTTCTCGATGGCGTAGACCGTCGTAGTCCGTCCATCCGTGGCTCCATGGAGCCAAGCGCTGTGCCCCCCGATCTTCCATCCGGTCTCGTCCGGATAGACAACCGGCGCCCTGCGGAGATGGCTCTTGAGCGCCTCGTAACTCGGGTCCGCCTTTTTTGCCAGACGCT
>JBDSFL010000162.1:0-6777 GCA_039919545.1 Thermoanaerobaculia bacterium
GCGTGTTCAGAGGTGAGCGAGTGACCAGCCTGATCCCGCCCCTCGGACCGTCGCTCGTGAGCCGCTCGCAATTCGCGATGTTCTTCGGACGCGCGGCGCCGCCCAGCGGCAGCGTGTTCAGCTGTTCTTAGCTCCACCACGAGGGGTTCTTTCCATCGCGCGCGCTTCGATTGCTCCCGCTTCACACCGCCGACAGCTCGTCGGAAGGAATGATTTCGTCCGGCGACGTTGGGAGGAGATGCGCCGCGATCACGATGAGGTTGCTGTTACGGCCCAGCATCTCCGTACAGAGGCGCGGCCTGAGTCCTCACCTGTTTCTACCTGGCCGCGCCGTTCGCCGGTCGAAATCGTTCCTTCCGGCGCGCGGATCGCAGCGCTCGGTGACTTCCTGCAGAGAGAGCGTGCTCCTCGGGTCGACTCATCGGAGGGGGGACGAGGAGCCCGTCGGAGGGTGCGCTCCGTCCCGGCGACCTAGGACGAAGCTGCTGCGCGAAGACGGTGAGGCAACGGCAACAACTCCGCAGCTTCGTCCGAGAGGCGCGGCTGACACTCCCCTCTGCTGAAACTGGCCGCGCCGCTCGCCCGGGATGGAGTGCACCCTCCGACGTGGCGGATCCAGCGCGTTAAGCCAGCGGCCCCCTATCCCTTCTTCGTTCTTCGTTCTCCGTGCCCGGCGAGCGAGCGAATCGGTTCAGATGATCGGCTCCGCTTCGACGCCCGGCTCCCGTCCTACGTCGGCAGAGGCTCGACCTTCGGCGTCTCGGCGAGATTCGCGGCGGTCACGCTCGGTCCGAAGCCGAAGATGAAGAGACCAGCCGCGGCCAGGATCCTCAGGAGGAGCGCCATTGATGAGAAGCCGTGCAGCCTTCCCCATTCGGCGCGCAGCGGGTCTGTCTTCGGGACCAGGTCGATGATCGCTCCCATCGCGTTGCGCAGCGACATCATTTCGGGGGTGATGATCAGGTGCGAGGCGAAGGTCGCCGCCACCGCCACGATCAGGAGGCGCAGCGAGAGCGCCCGGTTCAGCCTCGGCCAGCTTTGGCCGAGGAGGGCGAGGAGAGCCAGCAGGACGAGCACGGCCGCATAAGAAGATAGATCGATCAGATCCAGGAGCGCGCGGTTGATCGTTCCGGCGTTGTGGCGCGTGGTCGCCAGCTTCAGCACCGTGAAGGCTCCCCCCGCGGCGAAGAACGTCATCTCGCCGCACCAGAGCGCCGCCACGAAGAGGTACAGGCCGTGAAGAACCTTCCCGCGCTTCATCGATCCCTCTCTCAGCCTTCCGGAACCCACTCGGGGGTGACCCGCGCGGGCAGGAGCCCGGCATCGAAGGCGCGCGTGAGGAAGAGACGCACGGCCTCGCGCCCCTTCTCGCCGTAGGAACGCGTCCAGTCGTTCACGTACATGCCGACGAACGTATCCGCTTGCTCTCGCGAGAGGCCGCGCGCGAAGCGGAGAGCGTCGGTGAGCGCGTCCTCACGGTGGTCGAGCGCGTAGGCGATCGAGCGGCCGAGGCCGCGCGAGATCTTTCCGATCGTCTCGGCGCCGAGATTCTTCTTCACCGCGTTGCCGCCGAGCGGCAGCGGCATGCCCGTCTCTTCTTTCCAGATCGTGCCGAGGTCGCCGATGAGATGGAACCCTTCGGCCTTCCAGGTCAGCTGGCCCTCGTGGATGACGACGCCCGCATCCACATTCCCCGCAGTGACCTCGGCTCCCACGCGATCGAAGGGCGTGAGCACGGGAATCGCCGTGGGCGCGTAGAGCTTGAGGATCAACGTGGCCGACGTGAGGGCGCCGGGCACGGCCACGCGCTTCCCCGCGAGATCGCCGAGCGTGCGCGGCCCGCTGCCGGCGCGCGCGATCACGCACGGGCCGTAGCCGTCTCCGAACGAAGCCCCGTGCGGCAGCAGGACGTACGTGTCGGCGAGATACGCGTAGGCGTGAAAGGAAATCGCCGTGATGGCGAGCTCACCCGCGAGCGCGCGGCGGTTCAGCGTCTCGATGTCGGCGAGCTCGTGACGGTACGTGAGCCCCTCGGTGTCGACGGCGTTCTCGCGCAGGCCGTAGAACATGAACGCATCATCGGAGTCGGGCGAGTGCGCGAGCACGAATTCGTTCGAAGCGATTCCATCGTCGTCGCGTGAGTGCGTGTTCATCGTTCTTGAAACCTCGTGTGTTGATCGTAACGTGAGGAGAGAGCGCGCGATCACGCGTGAGTTCGGTGCTTTGCGCGATCGAAAGTCGAGAGCGCAAAAAAAAGTCGCTCGTCAAGAAAAAAATTGTTGCGCGAGAATCGAAACACACTAGAATCGTCTTGACGAAAAAAAACGGCGAAGTGATTGCAACTCACTTCGCCGTTTCACGGAAGCCCCGGACTCTTTGAAATTCGATCGGACTCAGGCAGCAGGCAGATCGAAAGGCACGTGGCCCCCGTCCTTCGAGGGACAGTCAAGCTAGCACGCGCCTTTCAACTCTGTCAATCGAAACTGCCAAAAGGAGGTGACAGAGCAATGGCTACCAAGAAGGGCGCTAAGAAGGCGGTTAAGAAGGCCGCGAAGAAACCCGCCAAGAAGGCAGGAAAGAAGTAAGTCGCAAGACTTACCTCTCTCCAGGGATCTTCCAAGGAAACACAGTACTTTCCGGGATTCGGGGGCATTTTTGCCCCCTTATTTTTTTGGGCCCGTCCCGACATCCTGGCCGAGCCAGTCCTCCTGTCCCGAGCCCCTATTGCCGAGCTGGGCTCCTTTCTCACGAATTGCACAGGCCCCGCAGAGACTTATGCACGGAGGTATATAACCTTTTATATACTTCTGGAATGTCGCTCCCGCACGTGCTTCTGGGCCTTCTGAGCCGCGGCGCCGCGAGCGGATGGGATCTGAAATCGCGCATGACGCGCGATCCTTCGCTCGCGTGGGATGCCGAGCTCTCGCAGATCTATCCCGTTCTCAAGCGTCTGCTGCGCGGCGGTTTCGTCGCGTTGAAGCGACGCGGCTCGAGCAAGGGACCCGCGCGACGCGAATATCGTGTGACGCCGGCGGGGCGCCGCGAGTTTCTCGACTGGCTCGCCGAGCCTCTTCATCCGAGCACGCCGCGCGACGCGCATCTCTCGCGACTCGCCTTCCTCGAACGGCTCACGCCGGAGAGGCGAACGTCCCAGCTGAAAAATTTTCGTGCGTTGCTCGTCGAGCGATTGAAGAAAGCCAACCCCGGTGCCACCGCAGCACGCCGGCGCCGCCGCGCGCTGCTCGAGACCGAGCTGCGCTGGGTGGACGCGGAGCTTCTTCTTCTTTCCAAGGAGGAGGCCGAAGCCGCCGCGGAGGCGGACGCGCAGCGCCAGCTCGGCCTGTGATGTCCGTGATGAGGCCGCAACAGCCGCTGAGATGAACCGAGCCTGCCGTCGCCGGCCATTCGCGCGCTGGTCGAGGGGCGGCTCGCGCACGAGCGGAGCGCGATGGACGCTCCGGCGCGACGAATGGGGCGAGCCTGCGCTCTCTCCAGGAGCTCGGCGACCCGCGACGCGAGGGCTCAGAGCGGCGAGAGGTTCGCGAAGCGCGCGACGAATTTTTTTCGCCCCGCCCGATCGAAGTAGACGGTCAGCTTCTCCTGATCGCCCGAGCCTTCGATCGTCAGCACCACGCCGCCGCCGTACTCCGGATGCGAGACGCGGGCGCCGCGGCGAAAGCCCGAGGCCGTGGGAGGCGGGGGCGTGCGCCTCATCACGGGACGCACCGGAGCCAGCGGCCGGCGCACCGGCGCCGCGGGGAAGCGGCGGGCCGCGGGCGATCCGCGCTCCTGCGATTCGTTCTCGTAGTCCGGGAAGAGCGCGCCGCGCAGTGTGTCGCGCGAGTCGCGTGAGTCGTCGTCGCGCTCGTCGCCCCCGAAGCGGGCGGCGGGAGACCGGCTGGTGAAGTCCTCGCGCTCGAGCACGCGCGCCGGGATCGCCTCGAGAAAGGGCGAAGCGTCGCGGTTCATCCACTCGCCGCGCACCATGCGCCGAAGGACGTACGAGAGGGTGAGACGCTCCTTCGCGCGCGTCATGCCCACGTAGGCCAGGCGCCGCTCTTCCTCGAGCTGATCGATGTCGTCCCGCGAGGAGGCATGCGGCAGCGAGCCGTCCTCGACGCCCGCGAGGAAGACGTCGTCGAACTCCAATCCCTTCGCCGAATGGAGGGTCATCAGCATGATTCCCTTGCGGGCATCCACCTCGTCGGCGTCCGAGCGCAGCGTCACGGCGTCGAGGAAGCCCGCCAGCCCGGGGTCCTCCTCGTCGCCGCCGGCCAGCGCGGCCTTCTCGTGCTCGCGCGCCGCGGCGAGCAATTCGTCCAGGTTCTCGCGCCGGGCATCGTCCTGCGGGTCTTCGGAGTTTTCGTACAGCTTCAGCAGCCCGGTCTCTTCCAGCATGGCCGCGACGGAAGCGGCCGCGCCCACTCCTTCGGCCGCGAACGTCTCGGAGAGCCGCATCACGAGATTCCGGAACTCGGTCAGCGCCTTGCGCGCCCGCTCGGTGAGCGAAGCCGGGAGCGTGGTGAGCACCGCGAAGAGCGAGACCTCCCGGTTGAAGGCGGCGCTCTGGAGCGCCTCGATCGTGGCCGTGCCCACGCCGCGCGCCGGGACGTTCACCACGCGGCGGAACGACACGTCGTCGCCGGGGTTGCGCGCGAGCCTGAGGTAGGCGAGCGCGTCCTTCACCTCCGCCCGTTCGTAGAACTTCGTGCCCCCCACGAGGAGGTAGGGCAGGTTGTTGCGCAGCAGCTCGTCCTCGAACGGGCGCGACTGCGCGTTCGTGCGGAAGAGCACGGCCACCTCGGAATCGGGACGCGCCTGCCGCGCGCTGCGGATGCGCGAGACGATCTCACGGGCCTCGTCTCTCTCCTCGTCGAACACGGCCAGGCGCACGGGACCGCCGCCGGGCTTCTCGGCACGCAGCGTCTTGCCGAGGCGCCGCTCGTTCACGGCCACGACCGCGCCGGCGGCGGCGAGGATCGAAGCGGTGGAGCGATAGTTCCTCTCGAGGCGGATCGTGCGGGCCCCGGGGAACTCGCGCTCGAACTGCAGGATGTTCGAGACGTCCGCGCCCCGCCAGCGGTAGATCGATTGATCCTCGTCGCCGACGGCGAAGATGCCTCCGCTCTCCTTGCCGATGGCCTGGACGAGCGCCGCCTGCATGCCGTTCGTGTCCTGGTACTCGTCCACGAGGAGGTGGCGGATGCTCTTCTGCAGCAGCGCGAGCACCTCGGGCTTGTCTTTCATCAGTCGCGCGCTCTTCACGAGAAGGTCGTCGAAGTCGAGCGCGGAGGAGGCGGTGAGCCCCTTCTCGTAGGCGCGATGAAGATCCACCAGCCTGTTGCCCAGGAAGTCGCCGAAGCGCTTGGGGTATTCCTCGAAGGGGATCGCGGAGTTCTTGGCCTGCGAAATTTTCGACTGGATGGCGCGCGGCGTGAAAGTCTTCTCCGGCAGCGCCATGTCCTTCATGGCGCGCTTCACGAGCGAGAGCTGATCGGCGCTGTCGAAGACCACGAACGTGGAGGGGAGGCCCGCTTCCTTGTGGAAGCGGCGAAGCAGCCTCACGCCGAACGCGTGGAATGTTCCGACGAAGGAGCGGGGCCGATCGGTCGCGAGCAGCCGTCCCACGCGCTCCTTCATCTCACCCGCCGCCTTGTTGGTGAAGGTGACGGCGACGATGGCTTCCTGGGGCACGCCGTGCGCCACGAGCCAGGCGAGGCGATGCGTGAGCACGCGCGTCTTGCCCGAGCCCGCGCCCGCCAGCACGAGCAGGGGCCCCTCGCCGTGGGACACGGCGGCGGCCTGTTCGGGGTTGAGTCCGCTGAGGAGCTCTTCGGGGCGGGTGACCAAGGGGCCGTATGGTAATCGATCGGGCGACGCGATGAAGCGAGGGTTTCTCGACCGCGGCGGATCCCCCGGAGGCACCATCGGGGAATCGGCGCCCCGCGGGCACGGGGCGGCTTCTTTCGACTCGGTTCCTATTCGACCGTCACCGATTTCGCGAGGTTGCGGGGCTGGTCCACGTCGCAGCCGCGGCGGCGTGCCACGTGGTAGGCGAGCAGCTGGAGCGGGATCACCGAGACGATGGGCTGCAGCGCGGGATGCACGTCGGGCAGCTCGAGGGCGAGGTCGGCGAAGTCGCGCACCTCGGTATCGCCGCGGGAGACGAACGCGTACAGGATTCCCTCGCGCGCCTTCACCTCGCGGAGGTTCGAGACCACCTTCTCGTAGAGCGCATCGTGCGGCGCCAGCCCGATGACGGGCATGTCCGAATCGATCAGCGCGATCGGGCCGTGCTTCATCTCGCCCGCCGGATACCCCTCGGCATGGATGTACGAGATCTCCTTCATCTTCAGGGCGCCTTCGAGGGCGATCGGATAATTGAACTGGCGACCGAGAAACATCATCGCCTGCGCGTGGGAGTAGCGTTCGGCGATGGCCTTGATGTGCGCGCTTTGATCGAGGATGGCGCGGACTTTGTCCGGGAGCGATTCGAGTTCGCCGATGATGCGGAGGCCCTCGGTGGTGCTGAGGTGGCGGATGCGCCCGAGGAGCAGCGCGATGAGCGTGAGGATGGTGACCTGTGAAGTGAAGGACTTCGTCGCAGCGACGCCGATCTCCGGTCCGGCATGCATATACACGCCGCCGTCACTCTCCCGTGCGACGGTGCTGGCGACGTTGTTGCAGATGCCGAGCGCGCGGAGTCCCTTGCGTTTTGCCTCGCGGAGTGCGGCGAGGGTGTCGGCGGTCTCGCCGCTCTGGCTGATGCAAAAGACG
>JBDSFL010000236.1:0-2748 GCA_039919545.1 Thermoanaerobaculia bacterium
GCCTTCCTCCTCCGCCTAGCCATCGAACCCTTATAGGAGGCTGGTGTCAAACGGCGTGGGCCGCGCGGGTGGGTCTTGCGGAGCGAGATCAAGGCGCGTCGACCGTTGCTGGAGTTGGCTCTCCTGCCCGGTCGATGCAACGCCGAGATCGCCCGCAACCCCCACCCGCCCGGAGGGTTCCGGCGGCGTGTGGCGATCTGCTGTGTTGGCGCTCCTCGAGCGAGAGCCAACTCGCCCCTTGCGTCGCGCCGCCTTGCAGCTCACCCCACGGCGCTCGGAACGCGGCCCACGCCGTTTGACACCAGCCTTCTAGCCTTCCCTCGGGTCTCGACTTGTGGGGGGAAGGGATCCGTAAGGGACCGGGACGGGACGGGGCTAAAATTGGATTTCGGGAGGGCCCCATGGAAACTCTCCGGATCGCCTTCGACCATCTTTTCATTCTCGCCATCGGTTTGTTCGTTTACGCCCTCATGGCCGGCGCCATGACGACTCGCCATGAACGGGATGCTCCCTACGGGACTTTGTTTCTCGCCGTCATGGCTTACGCGGCCTGGTTCCAGGCGCTTTATTCGAATGTCGCCGATCGGTTCACGAGCTGGGATCTTGCTTTTCTGGGTGTGCCGATCGTCATCGCGATCTTCGTGCTTCCCGTTGCGGCCGCGGGTTTGTTTGCTCGCTCGCGGCGGGGCGCATTTCACTGGGTGGCTCTCGTACTGACGCTGGCCTATCTCCCCTTCTTTGCCGTGGTGGCCCACCAGGCGACCGGACCGGGAGGCGTGCTTGCCCGCTGAGAAGGACGCGCTTGCCGTCGCGGAGGCGTGGGAACGGACGCTCATCTCGTCCGGTGCGAAATGGGAGCCGACCGTCGGCTACTCGCGCGCGGTGCGTGTCGGGCCCTTCGTGCACGTGGCCGGCACGACCGCCACCGACGAGGACGGGAACGTCGTCGCTCCCGGCGAGCCCTATGCGCAGGCCGTGCAGGCGCTGAAGAACATCGCTCGTGCTCTCGAGCGGGCCGGCGCCTCGATGGAGGATGTCGTGCGGACCCGGATGTACGTGACCGACATCTCCCGCTGGGAGGACGTGGGGCGGGCGCATGGCGAGGTCTTCGGCGAGATCCGGCCGGCGTCGACGATGGTGGAAGTCTCCCGCCTGATCTCTCCGGAGATCGTGGTGGAGATCGAGGCCGAAGCCATCGTGCGAGCGCCTTCCGGCTGATCCGGAAGGCGCTCGGAACCTCGACGGCTCAGACCTTCGGCGCGGGAGGCGGGAGCGGCTGCATCGGCTCGCTCATGCTCTGCTGACGCAGGGCCGCCATGCCCGAGAGTCCTCCCAGCCCCATCGTCTCGACGGCGCTCGAAGGGACGATGACCATCGAGCCCTTCTCCTTGATGGCCTCGTAGAGCATGTTCATGGCCCGCAGGTGAAGCGCCAGCGGATGGTCGCGGTAGGCATCGCCCGCCTCCACGAAGCGCGCGGCGATCTCGGTCTCGGCGGTGCCGAGGATGATGCGGGCCTGGCGCTCGCGCTCGGCCTGCGCCTGACGGCTCATCGCGTCTTCGAGATCGGCGGGAATCTTCACGTCCCTGATCTCCACCGAGCCGACGGTGATGCCCCAGGGATTCGTCTTCTCGTCCAGGATGGTCTGCAGCTGCTTCCCCAGCTGCTCGCGCTCGGTGATCATCTCGGCCAGCATGTGCCGCCCGATCGCCTCGCGCAGCGCGGTCTGCGCCGACATCATGATCGCGTCGTTGTAGTCCATGACCTCGAGCACGGCTTTCCGCGCGTCCCACACCGTCCAGAAGACGATGGCGTCGACGTTCACGGGAACGGTGTCTTTCGTCAGGGCCGACTCGGCCGAGACGTTCGTCACGCGCACGCGCTGGTCGACGATATGCGAGACCTCGTCGAGGATCGGGACGATGAGGAACGCGCCCGGCCCCTTCAGCCCGGTGAACTTCCCGAGGCGCAGCACCACGGCGCGCTCCCACTGCCGCGCGATCTTGATCGAGAACATCGCGAAGAGCCCGAGAAAGGCCCCGAGAACGGCGAGCGCGGGCGCCTGCGTGAGGGCCGTGGCGATGGCGCCGGTGAAGACGCAGGCCAGCATGACCGTGATGCTGACGGGGTTCACGAAGCGCCTCACCTCGGCTCCCGAGATCTCGCGCTCGTGGCGCCGCCGGTCCGAGGCCGCCTTCGGCGATTCGCCGGGCTCGCCGGCGGCCATCCGCGCTTTCCTGATTGCCGCAGCAGCTGGAAACACCATGTCCCTACCTCCTGGCGGCTCCCGCCGCTCGTTCGATGATCGCCTCGGCCACCTCGTCCGCGGAGAATCCGCGCGCGGTGGCCTGGGCGAGAAAATCCTCGGTGAGGCGCTCCAGCGCCTTGCGGCGTTCGGCCGTCCGCTTCTCGGCCTTGCGCGTCGCGACGAAAGTGCCGGTCCCCTGCTGCGTCTCCACGATTCCGCGGATCTCCATCTCGCGATAGGCCTTGGCGATCGTGTTCAGGTTGACCGAGAGGTCCACGGCGAGCTGTCGAACGGTGGGCAGCTGGATGCCCGCTTTCAACCGGCCGTCCGCCACGGCGAGGAGCACCTGGTCGATGACTTGCCGGTAAAGCGGCACGCCCGAGCCGGGGTCGAGACGAAACGGAATGGTTTCTGTCATGACGGCTGTCTCTTCATGTGATCTGCTCGGGTGGTCTGGCCACTTGTGATAGTTCACTAGTACACTGGCAATATGGGCCGGC
>JBDSFL010000243.1:0-3151 GCA_039919545.1 Thermoanaerobaculia bacterium
GTCAAGATCTCGAGCGCGCTCTAGATGTTCCGCACCGCGCGAGGTTTTCTGCTCACCACGCCACCCGCCTTTCTCGTGGCGCTCGTCTCCTTCCTCGTCTTCCATCCGCGCGCGGCCGAGGCGTACACGACGTATCCCGTTCTCGTCGGCGCCTTCGGGCAGAGCCTGTCGCGGCAGCCGATCCCGCGCTTCTTCGCGACCGCGCTCCTCTTCTTCCTCATCCCTTATCTCGTCACGGGCCTCCTGCTCTTCCTCGCCGACCTCGGCATCGCCGCAGCGGCGCCCCTCTGGCGGCGCGCGCGCCGCCAGAGCTCCACCGGGCTGCCCCTCCCGCCCGAGAGCCGCTTCGGTTATCTCGGAGCGATCTTCCTGCTCTCGCTCGCCATGGGGATGTCCCTGCATCTCGTGAGCCACGGCGGGGAGCTGGCGGGGGGCATCAGCATCGCTCCGCTCATGGTCGCGGCGGTTCCTTTCCTCGCGGCCGGAGCAGCGCTCCTCATCGCGGGGCTCGTTGCCATCCCTCGCGCCCTCATCGCGCGATTTGCGGCGGCGAAGCAGTCGTCCCAGCGCAGCACCGCATGAACGAAATTTCCGATTCCGTCGTCGTCCTCGATTTCGGCTCGCAGTTCACGCAGATCATCGCGAGGCGCATTCGCGAAGCTCACGTCCGCTCGATCGTCCTGCCGTTCCAGACACCCGCCGAGGATGTGAAGCGGCTCGCGCCGAAGGGCGTGATCCTTTCGGGCGGTCCGAACAGCGTCTACGACCCCGGTGCGCCGCTGGGCGACCCCGCCCTCTTTGCGCTCGGCGTGCCCGTTCTAGGGCTCTGCTACGGCATGCAGTGGATCGCGCAGCGCTTCGGCGGCAGCGTCGTGCACGCCGAGGGCCGCGAGTACGGGCGCGCGACCGTGAACGTGCGCGGAGGGCGGCTCTTCCGCGGGCTGGGACCCGACGAGACCGTCTGGATGAGCCACGGCGACCACATCGACGTTCCACCCGACGGCTTCGTGGTGACGGCGTCGACCACCAACGCTCCGGTGGCCGCGTTCGAGGACGAGAGCCGCGGGCTCTACGCCCTCCAGTTCCATCCCGAGGTGCATCACACCGAGCACGGCGCGGCGATGCTGCAAAACTTCCTCTACGACGTCTGCGGCGCGCGGCCGACGTGGACGATGGCGAACTTCCGCGGAGCTGCCGTCAAGCGGCTGCGCGACGAGATTCCGTCGGGCATCGTGCTGGGTGCGCTCTCCGGCGGCGTGGATTCCACCGTCGCCGCGGTGCTGATCCGCGAAGCCGTGGGGGAGCGCTTCCGCGGCGTCTTCGTCGATACCGGGCTCCTGCGCAAGAACGAGGGACGCCAGGTGCTCGAGAGCTTCCGTCACCTCGAGCTCCCCGTCGTCGGCGTGGATGCCTCCGACCGCTTCTTGTCGGCGCTCGACGGAATCACCGAGCCCGAGCAGAAGCGGAAGATCATCGGGGGGCTCTTCATCGACGTCTTCACCGAGAACGCCAGGGCGGTGGACGGCGCCGGCTGGCTGGCGCAGGGCACTCTCTACCCCGACGTCATCGAGTCGGTCTCGATCAAGGGCCCCTCGGCCGTGATCAAGACGCACCACAACGTCGGAGGTCTGCCCGAGAAGCTCGGCTTCAAGCTCGTCGAGCCGCTGCGTGAGCTGTTCAAGGACGAGGTGCGCCGGCTCGGTGAGGAGCTCGGCATCCCGCACGACTTCCTGTATCGCCATCCGTTTCCGGGACCCGGCCTCGCCGTCCGCATTCCGGGCGCGATCACGCGCGAACGGGTGCGCATCCTGCAGGACGCGGATGCCATCTTTCTCGAGGAGCTGCGGGAATCGGGCCACTACGAGAAGACGTCGCAAGCGTTCGCCGTGCTGCTCCCCGTGAAGACCGTGGGTGTGATGGGCGACAGCCGCACCTACGAGAGCGTGCTCGCGATTCGGGCGGTGACGACCGAGGACTTCATGACGGCCGACTGGGCGCGCCTCCCTTACGACCTGCTGGACCGCGTGTCGAGCCGCATCGTGGGCGAGGTGCGGGGCGTGAACCGCGTCGTGTACGACATCACCTCCAAGCCTCCGGGGACCATCGAGTGGGAGTGATGCGGCGCCATCGGCGGCGCCTTTCCGACGCTGCCCCGGTCGCGATCTAGAATCGAAGCCTCACCATGTCCGGCGACTTCGTTCACCTCCATCTGCATTCCCAGTATTCGCTCCTCGACGGGGCGAACCGGCTGAAGGACCTGATCAAGCACGTGGGCAAGCAGGGGGCGCCCGCGGTGGCGGTGACCGACCACGGCAACATGTTCGGAGCCTACGAGCTGCAGACGACGGCGCTCGACGCAGGCATCAAGCCGATTCTCGGCGTGGAGGCATACATTGCGCCGGGCTCGCGCTTCGACCGCGAGAATGTGAAGACGTTCGACGGCGAGGGGAGCAATTACCACCTCACGCTGCTCGCCGAGACGCCGCAGGGCTACAAGAACCTCTCGCGCCTCGTCTCCGAGGCTTTCCTCAGCGGCTTCTACTACAAGCCGCGCATGGATTGGGCGCTGCTCGAGCAGTACCACGAGGGCATCGTGGCGCTCTCCGGCTGCCTCACCTCCGAGGTGTCCAAGCGGCTGCGTGTGGGCGACTACGACGGCGCCAAGAAGACGGCGCTGAAATATCGCGACCTCTTCGGGAAGGACCGCTATTTCATCGAGGTGATGGACCACGGGCTGCCGGAGCAGAGGCAGATCCTGCCGGATCTTTTCCGCCTCTCGCGCGAGACCGGCATTCCGCCCGTGGCCACGAACGATTCGCACTACCTCACGCGGGACGATTCCGCGGCGCAGGACATCCTCCTCTGCATCGGGATGGGAAAGACCCTCAACGACGCCAAGCGGATGAAGTTCTACAACTCGGAGTTCTACGTGAAGAACGCCGACGAGATGTCCGACGTCTTCCGTTCGTGGACGCTCGACGCGGTGACGAACACGGTGGCCATCGCGGACCGCGTGACGCCGCGGGTCATCATCGACACGGGGCTGCAGATCCCGATCTTCCCGTTCCCGGAAGGGCAGCGCGACCCCGACCACTACCTCGAAACGCTGGCTCAGGAAGGGCTCGAGCGGCGGCTGGAGCCGCTGAAGGAG
>JBDSFL010000227.1:0-4989 GCA_039919545.1 Thermoanaerobaculia bacterium
GCAACGGTCGACGCGCCTTGATCTCGCTCCGCAAGACCCACCCGCGCGGCCCACGCCGTTTGACACCAGCCTCCTAGCGAACAGGAGGAGCTCTGGATCGTCGAGCGCGGTCTCCAGCTCTGCGCCCAGAACGCCCTGGACGTCGCGACGCACCTCGCAGCCGCGGCGGGGCGGGACGTCGCGGATTACGGCTCGGCCGTCGGCCGCCTCGCGGAGCTGGGGATCCTCCCGGCTCCGTTCGCCGCGCGCTTCCGGGCGGTGGCCGGTTTCCGTAACGTGCTGGTGCACGCTTATCTCGACGTGGACCCGGCCACGGTGCACAGCCTTCTCAACGAGCGACTCGACGACTTCGCGGAATTCGCACGGCACGTCGACGCATATCTCTCGGGTCTGTAGCCAGCGCCGAGCGCTCGAGCGCCGCCCCGAGCCCACGCTCGTCGACGGCGTTCGTCGAGCACCGAGCGCTCCTACCCCTTCTTCACCTTCAACGTCACGGTGAGCGAACCGCTCCCGACAAGCGGTCCCGAGAGCGTCAAGCGCTTGCCGTGCCCCGTCACGTCCATCGCCAGCGACCGGATTCCGGCGCGGTTCTGCTGCTGGCTGAGACCGTCGACGATGAACGTGTTGTTCAGATCCGTCGAGCCAGCGCCGCCCATCACACCGCCGACGATGCCCTCGGCAACGCCTCCCTCGACTCCTCCCAGAACGCCGTCGTCCTCGTCACGCAGCTCGGCGGCTTTGGCGGGTTCCGGCTCGGGCGCAGGTACGGCCGGCATGTCCGTCTTCTTGTTGTCCTTCCCCGCGCGACGCCCGCGCGGGATCTGGAATTGCTTCTCGCCGATGCTGCTCGAGCTCTCCTTCACCGCGAGCGTGGTGCTTCCGCGCTCGCCGTCGCCGAGCCAGTTCGTTCCGACGGGCTGGTAGCGGCGCGACTCGGCCGGCGCGTCCTGGCTCCAGCCCACCTTGCGAATCCCCGCGGACGAGACGAATCGATATTTCCGCTGCTCGGGCAGCACGATGGTCCAGCTGGCGAGCGACGCGGTGCCGGGCAGCGCGCCGTGGGCGATGGTGAGGTCGCCTGACTCGGGCACGCTCACTCCCTTGCGCTTGGTCGTGATGTCGATGGTGCGGCGGTTCGAGCGCGACGGCGGCAGCAGCACGACGAGCGACCCGGCGTCGGTCTGCGGCTTCACCGGATTCTCGTCCACGGACACGGAGAGGATCTCCTCTTCGGCATCGAGCGGCGCGTTGAAAAACGCGCGTCGCGTCTCGATGGTGTAGCGCCGCCGGTCGGTGCGCGATTTGCCGTCGCCGAAGACCGTGAGGAGCGTCGCGTCCGTGATGAGCGTATCGGGCGGATTGATCACGTCCCGCAGCGGCGCCGACAGCACGAGCCGCGCGGCCGTGGCCGAGACCACGCGATAGGCACGAGACGCCCCTGTCGTGAAAGGACGGGAGAATGCCGGGAGGTCCGCCACGTCCATGCGGGCCACGCCCTCGAGCGAGATGGCGGCCGGGGTGCGCAGCGGTGTGGGTGCGACGATCAGGAACGATCGGCTGGAGGTGGCTTCGGAGAGTCGGGCCGGGGACACGGAAATCGGCGCGCCCTCCTTCGGCGCCGAGCGGAACGAGAGCACGGAGACGACCTTGTCGCCGAGCCACGGGCGCGCGAACTTCAGCGTCACGCGTCCGCTCGCTCGGTCGAAATCGAACTGCGGCTCGTCGGGTCCGAACACGGAGAGGACGTCGCTTCCCTCCGGGAGCAGGATGGCGAACGTGCGGATCTCGGCACGCGAGACGGCCAGCTTCACGACCGTGCGCACCGTGATGCGCTCGCGCTCGATCCTCACCACATCGAGCACTTCGGCCACCACCACCGCGTTCTCGGCGGCGGCGGGGATGCGCGCCGGCGTCTTCACCGTGACGCGGACGAAGGCGGAGGCCGCGATGGGCCGGACGGCACCGGAGGGAAGCGGCTCGTCCGGGCTGCCGCTCTCGGGAGCCAGCAGGAATTCCGCCCCCGGCAGGAGGCTGCTCGCGGAGAGACGTGCGGAGGCCGCGGGAAGCGCGGTGAATTCGACGCTGCGGCGATCCGCGTCGCGCCGATCGCAGAGAACGAAGCGTGCCGTGATGCGATAGCGCCCAGGATTCCGGAAGAGCAGCGTGGTCTGCCCCTTCTTTCCCGCATCGATGAGGGCGGCGACGGGGCCGGGCCCCTTGTCCGCGAGAGCGTCCAGCAGACCGGCCGCTGGCAGGGTGAGCCGCGCATCCGTCGCGAGAGCCTTCACGTTGACGTCGGCCGTGATGTCGAGCGTGATGCGATCCACCTCGACGCGCAGCTCGTAGCTGGCCGACTCCACATCGGGCGGTGCCTCCGCAGTCTTGCGCCGCGGCGGCGCCAGCAGCGCGGCCTCGGCGCTGTCCTTGAGCTTGTCGTATTCGGCGCGCGAGAGGCGGACGACGCCTCCGGAGGGCGCGATGTCGCCGCGCGCGGGCCCGCCGAGAGCGAGAGCCAGGGCGGCGGGCGCGAGAAGAAAGAGACGCACGGGAAATGCTCGATTCAGTACCACGGGTTCTCCTCCTTGCCGGTGACGAGGGTGAGCGTGAGCGGCAGGACCCCGTCGCCCAGGTCCACCAGATCGGTGCGATAGGCGAGGGGAGCGCGAGGGAGGTCGGTGCGCGGAGACCAGGCGCCGTCGCGCCCGAGCAGCAGGTCGGCGGTGGCGAGCGAGGCCGCGGTATCCAGAGCGGCGCGATCGGCCTCCGTCAGCTCGGCCTCTGATCTTGAAATCGAAGCGGCGGGATCGGCGGACACCGGAACCGTGCGCCCCTCCTCCTTCACGCGCAGACCGGGCGGCAGCACCACGCTCCACGAAATACGCTCGAGCGGCTCCTCCGGCGCGGGAGGCACCAGCGAGAGCTTCTCGCCAGCGCGCGGGGCCGCGATGTGCCCGGCGAGCAGCAGCTCGACGCGGGTGCGGCCCGATTCCCCGCCGATGGGGATCTCGAGCTGATCGGGCCTGGGGCGCGACGCGGCGGCCGCCAGACCGTCGACGCGTGTGGCCAGCACGACCGCGTCCGCCGCGACGCGGAACTTCAGCGAGGAGCGGCCGCGCGAACGCACGTCCGCGACGAGGCGCGTGCGCGTCTCGCCGCTCTCGCCCACGAAGATCAGGAGCGACTCCTTGGCCAGAGCCGACGCGACCGCGACCGACTTCAAGCGCCTCAGCGAGAGCAAGAGCGGCCGCGGCTCCTCGACGCGCGCCTGGAAGCCCAGGGCGATGTCCTCGCTGCCGAGCCGGACGTCTGCGAGGTCGGCGCGCGGCGCCCAGTCGTCGTCGCGGCTCGCCTCGGCCAGGAGTCCCCCCTCGGCCACGAGGGTGAGGCTGCGTTCGAGCCGCTCTTCTGCCCCGAGCGCGATGCGCGGAAGCGCCGGCACGAACTCCTCCGACTTCGGATCGCGCGGCGAGAGGAAGGTGAGCATGACGGAGACTTCTCCGCGCGGACGGACGGGGGGCTCGAAGCGCAGCACGAGGTTGCCGTCCTTGTCGGGTCCGGTGGCGATCACGGGGCCGCTCGCGGAAACGAGCGAGGCCGCCTGGAAGGTGAGCGTCTTGGTCTCGAGCAGGCCGCGCTTCACGCGAAGCTGGAGCCGGATCTCGCTTCGCACCGCGTCTTCGGAAAGACGATCGACGACGTGCAGCGAGCCGGTCACGACGGGAGGACCGGTCTCCACGCGGCCGATGCGCTTGACGACGAGGACGGCGGCGCGGTCGCGTTCGAAAGTCAGGCGCCCCGTGCGCGCGCGGCCGGGGAACGGCCCCGCGAACGTGGCGCCTTCCGCCGAGGCGCTGCTCCCTTCCGGGAGCGTGATGTCGAACCCCGCCGGCAAGGAGGCGAGCCGGGGAACCGGAAAGCGGATGCCCAGTGACTCGTCGTCGCCTTGCCCGCCCACCTCACCGCTCAGCGAGACGCGCCACGCGCCGGCTCCGTCCGGACGCAGTCGCGTGCCGTCGCCTGAAGAATCGATGCGCGCCGTTTCCGGCCCCACGGTCCACCGGCTCAGGGGAGTCGCGCCGATGAGCAGCGGAACCGCGGGAAGCTCCTCACCCCCGGAAGTCACCTCGAAGACCGCCTCCCAGGACGCCCGGCGCTTCTCGAGGTCGATGGCCATCGAGCTCTTCACGAGGCGCGCCGACCCGAAGGGGACTGCCTTCACGGGAACGTCCGGCTTTCCCTTGGCCGAAAGCCGGAGCTGGTCGTACGTGGCGAGCGGGAGCTCGACATCGGCCCGGGTCTCCGCGCTCCGCGCGTCGCGCGTCTGAGCCGAGCCGCCACGAGCGACGAGGAGGGCGAGGCCGAACAGGAGGGGCACCCGGAACATCGCTGAATTGCGCTTCATGTCTCGTTAGACACACGACATCACGGAAAGGATCCTGGGCCGGGAAAATGGCGCGCGAGGACTCGCTCGAGAAGACTCTTTCGATCGGCCGCGCGGCGTGCCTGGTCCCCCTGGAACGGCTAACCCGCGCGCGAGCCCGTTTCTGGGAGCCTGTCTGAGTCATCCCGGGATCGCACGCATGGGACTTGAGCGGCAAGATCAAGGCGCAGCGGCGTGTGATGGAGTGGTTCTCCTGCCGCGTCGCTGCATCGCCGAG
The DNA here is from genome assembly GCA_039919545.1 of Thermoanaerobaculia bacterium. Lineage (GTDB taxonomy): Bacteria > Acidobacteriota > Thermoanaerobaculia > UBA5066 > UBA5066 > JBDSFL01. Next base: position 4,659 of record JBDSFL010000227.1, read on the forward strand.
CGTGCCCGCAACCCCCATGCGCCCAAGGGGTTCCGGCGGCGCGGGGCCGCCTGCGGCGTTGACTCGGCTTCCCGGGGGGAGCGATTCCTTGCGCCCCCCGGACCCCCAGCCATCTGATTCGACACACGGAGGGGTCGTCGCGCCGCCTTGCAATCGACCCCGCGGCGCTCGGAAAGCGATTTCCCGGGATTACTCGGACAGACTCTTAGTACCCCGGCCCGCAAGTTCGGTGACGTATCCGGGGACGTCATGCGGCCTTTGCCAGCGAGTCGCCATGGGCCTTCATCCTCGATAGCAACTTGGCGAGGTCGCGACGGGTGAACTTCCACTG
>JBDSFL010000240.1:0-13486 GCA_039919545.1 Thermoanaerobaculia bacterium
CCTGTTCCTGCTCGAGCACGAGGAAGTCATCACCATCGGGCGCAACGCCGACCGCCGCGAGCTGCTGGCGACCGAGGCGTTTCTCGAGAAGCAGGGCATCGCGCTGCGGGTGAGCGATCGGGGCGGCAAGCTGACGTTTCATGGTCCCGGCCAGCTCGTCGCGTATCCGATTCTCGACCTCTCCCCCGACCGCACAGACGTCCGCCGCTACGTGCGGGACCTCGAGGAGGTGCTCATCCGCACGGCGCGCGACTTCGGTGTGGAGGCTGCCCGGAGCCCGCTACCCGAGCGCTGGTCCTCTGTATGGGTCGGCAACGACAAGCTGGCCGCGATCGGCATCCACCTCTCTCGCTGGGTGACGACGCATGGCGTGTCTCTGAATGTGACGACGAACCTGGCAAGGTTCTCGCTAATCGTCCCGTGTGGGATCCCGGACGGAGGCGTGACCTCCATCGCCCGGATCCGACAGGAGGAGCCGCCGATCTCGAAAGTGGCGGAGAGTCTCGTGGCACACTTCAGTCTCGTTTTTGAACGGCACATCAGCTTCGAATCGGGCAAACACCCGGTCGATGCGGTGCCCGTTTCGGTTCGTGGCCATGAAGGAGGTTCGACATGAGCGAATCCGTCCGGCGCGGTCTCTACGATCTTCTGACGGCTAAGATCGCCCCGTTCGCGTCCGAAGGAGACTCTCTTTCCTTCGACCGCATCGTACGGGCTCCGGTCGACGACGAGACGATCGGCCTCATCGCCGAATGCCTCACCGACGCGGACGCCGACACTCGCCGGGCGGGGCTGTTCATCTTCGCGGGTCTCCAGGATGAAACGCCCGCGCGGCTGGTCCCCTTTCGTTCGCTCGAGTCCACGATCCGAAACCTGCTGCTCGACCAGGACGCGTCCGTGCGCTGTGACGCGCTCATGGCATTCGCCTACTTCGATCCGAACGATCTCGACATCGCCGTGAAAGAATTTCTGACCGATCCGTCCGGTCGAAATCGGCTCCAGGCGGTCCGCATCCTCGACGCGGAACGGAACCCGACGAACCTCCCCACCCTGCTCACGCTCGGAGTGGACACCTACCACGAAGGAATCGCGAGCGATTCACGCGAGTGGCTCGTGGTGCGGGAAGCCGCGCGCGGAGCCATCGAGCACGTGATGGACATGTCTTTCCCCGAAGACCTCGAACGCGAGGAGGTGGAGGGAGTCACCTGTTTCTACCACGTGTGGGATCCGGTCTGGCAGTGGGCGGCGAGAGCCGGCATCCACTAAACAAAGGACAAAGGGCGAGAAGGGCCCGCTGGCGGCGTTGTCGTTCGGTCGGTCGTGCTCGACGGGGCGCCGCCCCCCTGCGCTACCTCCCTCCTCCGCCTTGCCATCAGACCCTTCTTGCCCTTTGTCCCAGCGCCTCGTCAGGGGGAGCCAGACCGAGGATTCGATTCGCCTTTTGTCCCCGCGCTTCGGCTGGTGGGCCGACCGAGGATTTGTTTAGCTCTCCGTTAGACTCCGACCATGAGCTTGCTGCCCTCTTTCACGCCTGATCCGGATCGCCCACTTTACGGCATCACGAAGCGCCCCGAGTGGCTGAAGATCCGGCTCGTCGAGGACGGCTCGTACCAGGAAATTCTCAAGCTCGTCGAGCAGAAAAATCTGAACACGGTGTGCCAGGAAGCGCGCTGCCCGAACATCTTCGAGTGCTGGAGCGTCGAGCGCACCGCTACCTTCATGCTCATGGGCGACATCTGTACGCGCCACTGCGGCTTCTGCGCGGTCACCCAGGGTGTCGGCCGACCGCTCGATCCCGAGGAGCCCCGCCATGTGGCCGAAGCGGTCCAGACGCTCGGCGTCGCGCACGCCGTCGTGACGTCGGTGAACCGCGACGAGCTGCCGGACGGCGGCGCGGCTCATTTCGCCGCGACCATCGCCGAGATCCGAAGGCTCACTCCCGGAGTCACCGTCGAGGTCCTCATCCCCGACTTTCTCGGCGACCGTCCCGCCCTCCAGACGGTGCTCGCCGCGCGCCCAGAGGTCCTCAACCACAACACGGAAACCGTGGAACGTCTCTACAAGCGCGTGCGGCCCGACGCCATCTACGAACGCTCGCTCGAGCTTCTGTCCCTCGCCGCGGCGTTCCGCGATGCCGAGGCCCCCTCGATGCGCGTGAAGAGCGGCGTCATGGTGGGCTTAGGCGAATCGATGGACGAGCTGTTCGGAACGTTGAAGGATCTGCGGCGGGCCGGCACGGATGTCATCACCGTGGGCCAGTACCTGCAGCCTCACGCCAAGCGGCTCCCGATCGAGAAATACTACACACCCGAGGAATTCGACCGCATCCGAACGGAAGGCGAGGCGATGGGATTTTCTCGCGTGGAGGCGGGGCCGCTCGTGCGCTCGAGCTACCACGCGCGCCGGGCCTTGGCTCCGGGCGCGTGAGGATTCCGGGTTTCTACCCGTCGTTCCCGATCGCTTCGACCGGACAGGAATCCATCGCTTCCTGGCACTGGGCTTCTTCCTCGGGGGTCTCCGCCTGCTTGAACACGTACGAAAAACCCTTGTCTTCCTGCCGCGTGAAGTTGCTCGGAGCCGTCACCCTGCAGACGTCGCAGTCGATACACTGCGTGTCGACGAAGAATTTCCCAGGCTTGTTGTCCGGATAGCGATCGTCTTTGTTGGCCATCGGCTCAAACATACCATGCCTGGAATGAATTGCCGGGCGACGCGCGCCGCGTGCGGAGCGGTCTTTCTGCTCCCTCTCGTGCTGGGTCTCGGTGCGTGCGCCCCCGCGAACCCTGGCGAGCAGGTCTGGGTGAAGAAGTGCGCCGGCTGCCACGGGTCCGACGGCCGGGGGGAGACGAAGTTCGCCCAAGGGCGCCCCTTCGCGAACCTCACGGACGACCGCTGGAAGCATGGCGACTCGCACGAGGCGATCGTCCGCCTCATCACCGAGGGCGACGAGAAGAGTCCGATGCCCGCCTACCGTGACCGGCTCACGGCGGAACAGATCGAAGCCGTGTCGCGTTACGCTGAGAGCCTGTCGCGTGCCGCGCGACAGGCGCGAAAGAGTGTGCCGTGAGAAGAGAGCTGCCGATTTTCCCCCTTCCCGATCTCGTCTTCTTCCCCGAGACGACGCTCCCCTTGCAGATCTTCGAGCCCCGCTATCGCGCGATGCTCGAGGACGCCATGGAGGGCGACCGCACCATCGGCATCCAGACGCTGAGCGCGCCGGGAGCCGTGACTGACGTGATCGGAGACCCCGCCGTGCTCGCGGTGGGGTGCGCAGGCGAGATCGTGGAGCACGAGCCACAGGACGACGGGCGCTCCCACATCGTGCTGACGGGCCTTTACCGCTACCGCATCGTCTCGGAGGTCGCGTCCGGTCGTCCGTACCGAATCGCGCGCGTGGACGAGTACCCGATCGCGCCCCTGTCCCCTTCCCGGTCGAGCCCTCAGTCGAAGACTTTTCGCACCCTCCTCACCGAGGTGGTGAACCGGCTCGCCACCTCGGTGGGCCGCGTCGAAGCCGGTGAGCTGCCGCTCGAGCTGAGCGACGAAGGACTGGTGAACGAGGCCGTCTCCCGTCTCGGCCTCGACACCGATGACCGCTACCGCCTCCTCACCATGGAACGGCTGGAGGAGCGTTATCGCTGGGTGCTCGAGCACGTCGCCGGAGTGCAGCGAAGGCTCGACCTCCTCGCGCCGTTCCGCCGAGCCAGAACCGAAGCCCGCTGGAACTGAATTCAGGAACCAGGGCGAGGTCGGAACCCCGCGTCAGTTCTTCGAGGCCGAGAGCGCGCGGTCGTGAGCCCAGCTCTTGATCGCCTTGATCTGCTCTTCCATCGTCCGCCCCAGCGGCACCGTGTTCGTGATGACCTTGCTCACGTCGTCCTCGTTGATGGTGCGCCCCAGGCTGAAGGCCTCGATGGAGGCGGCCTGCACCGACGACTCGATCTCGGCCCCGTTGAACCCCTTCGTCGCCTTGGCGAGGAAGACCACGTCGAACTTGTTGATGTCGGCCCGCTGCTTCTTGAGGTGCACGGTGAAGATGGCCTTGCGCTCGACCTCGTTCGGCAGGTCGAGGAAGAACACCTGGTCGAAACGCCCCTTGCGGATCACCTCGGCCGGCAGCAAGTGGATGCGGTTCGCCGTCGCGGCCACGAAGACCATGGCGTCTTTTTCCTGCATCCACGTCAGGAACGTGGAGAAGATGCGCCCGAGCGCCGGGTCGCCGCCGCCCCCCTCGCGTCCGCCCGTGATCGCCATCTCGATCTCGTCGATCCAGAGGAGCGCGGGAGACATTCCTTCCACCGTCTTGAGCGCACGCGTGAACGTGTACTCGGGGTTGTCGGTCCCGAAGACAAGGTTCATGTCGAGGCGGAAGAGCGGGAGATTCCAGAGCGCTGAGATCGCCTTCACCGAGAGAGACTTTCCGCAGCCCGACATCCCCATCATCAGCAGGCCCTTCGGCACGGGGAGCCCGGCGTCCAGCGCCTCGCGCGTGAAGAGGCTCTTGCGCTTCACGAGCCATTCCTTCAGGTTCTCGAGCCCGCCGATGTCGTCCACCGTGAAGCGCGGCGCCACGAACTCGAGCACGCCTTCCTTCTTCGAGGCTTGCTCCTTCTCGGCCAGGATCTCGCCATACGCGGTGTCGCTGAACGTGGGATGCCGCGAGAGCACCTTCGACGTCACGTGCTCGATCTCATCCTGGGTGAGGCCCTTGCAGGCCATGGTGATGCGCTTGGCGTCCAGCTCGGAGAGCCCCGTCTCGGGATAGAACCGCTTCCCCACGTGCGAGAGCAGGAACAGGATCTCCGCTTCGTCCGGCAGGTCGTAGTCGAGGAGGTAGATCTCCTTCTTCATGTCCTCGGGCAGGATCAGCCGCGGCGACACGAGGACGACGAACTTTCCCCTCCCCTTCAGCTGGCGATACGTATCGCGCAGCCGCCGCACGACGTCCGGCCGCGACGCGAAGTACGTCGAGAAATCCTTCATGAGGAAGAAACCCGGGCCGGGGGCCGCCAGGATCGCGTCGAGCGCTTTCAACGGATCGGTCGTCTCCGCCCACTTCTCGGTCCCGTTCACGAGGCCGTCGACACAGCTCCAGGTGGCGAAGGGGACCGGCTTCTCGTAAAACTTCTGGGCCAGGGAGGCCACGGCCCGCTCCACGCGCGCCTCTTCCCAGGACTGGATGTAGATGATCGGGTACCCGCCCATGAGGGCGCGACGGATCCTTTCGGGACCCCGGACCGCAACTGAGCTCATATTTCCATTGTAGTTGTTAAACTCCCCCCTCGTGGCAAACCCAGAGCATCTCGAGCGGCTGAAAGCCGAGGGCTGGAACGACTACCGGGTCGAGAACCCGGGCCTCGTTCCCGACCTCACCGACGCGCAACTCTCGGGCATCGACCTCACCGGTCGAAACCTGATGAACGCCGACCTGGCCCGGTCGAAGATCGAGGGGTCGAAGCTCGACGGCAGCTCGCTGGTGCGGGCGATCGTGCAGGGCACCTCCTTCAAGGGCTCGACCATGAACCGGGTCGACCTCTCCGAGACGGAGCTGGATTACCAGGTTTTCGACAACATGTCCTTCGTGGGGGCATCGTTCAAGAACGTCTCCTGCAAGAGCGCCTCGATCCGCGAGTCGAACATGACCGCCTCAGACCTCACGGGCGCCAAGCTCGAGGGAACGAACTTCAACCAGACCGATTTCTCCCACGCCCGCCTGCTCTACGCGAACTTCCGCGGCGTCTACATCGAGAAGTGCAACTTCGCCGGCGCCGACCTGCAGCAGGCCGTCTTCGATGCGGTGATCTACAAGAACGGCAACTTCGACGGCGCCAACTTGACGATGGCCTTCTTCCGCGAGGCCAAGCTCAACGGCACCAGCTTCCGCGGCGCCAAGCTCTTCAAGACCATCATGCGCGGCGCCGAGATCCCGGGCTGCGATTTCCGCGGCGCCGACCTGTCGGAATCGGACTTCGAACGCGCGCTGGCTGTGGGCTCGTCCTTCGCCGACACGAACTGCCGGAAGCTCTTCGCGCACCGGGCCGATTTCAAGGGCACCCTCTTCCTCGGCGCCAACTTCGAGGAAGCCGATTTCACCGGCGCCATCCTCGACAAGCTCGATCTCCGCACCCCGAAGCTCAAGTCCACGAATTTCACCCAGGCCCGCCTCATCGGCGCCAACGGCGTGAGCGCGAACCTGCGCGGCTGCAACTTCAACGAGGCCGACCTCTCGGGGGCGGACCTCAGCGAGGCCAACCTCGAAGGAAACATCCTGACCAAGGCTCGCCTTCAAGGCACCCAGCTGCGCCGCTCGAACCTGAAACGCGCGCGGCTCGGGGGTGTTCAGGCGCAAAAGGCCGACTTTTCGGGCACGAATCTGGTGGGCGCCGAAGCGGACGAGGCCGATTTCTCCGAGGCCGACTTCCGTTTCTCGAAGCTCATCGGCGCCAAGCTCGAGGGCTCGTCCTTCAAGCAGTGCAACCTCGCCCACGCCGACTTCTCGGAGGCCAAGCTGGGCGGCTCGGCTTTTGTGGGCGCACACGGCGAGGGGGCGAAGTTCACGGGTCACCTGCATCTGAGGCTCGTGCTCGCTGCCGGGGCGCTGATGGGAAGCAACAAGAAGAAGGGCGTTGCCGTCGAGGACAAGAAGGAGATCGAGCGCCAGGCCCGAATCGTTCAGCTCGAGAAAGAAACGAAAGAGCGCGACCGCTCGATCGCAGGTCGCGAGGGCCCGAAGGCTCCCACCGCCAAGTAGCCGCGACCGCCGGGACTACGGCTTGGTCGCGGGCCGGCTCGTCGGCTTGGTCACTGGAGCGGCAGGAGCGGCCGGCGTCACGGCCGGGCTCGGCGCATCCGCCGCCTTCTTCAGGTGCTCGGCCGCAGCCTTCAGCTCATCCAGCAGCGCGCGCTCCACGAGCATCGCCTCCGCGCGACCCGTCACCTCGACGGCGAGCCGCTTGTCCCCGGCTGCCAAGAACGAGACGACCTTCGGCACGGCGCTCTTCTCCGTCGTCAGCTCGATCGTCGCCAGCGGCGTCGGATTCTTCCCCTTCGCAGCCACGATGCCGTTCGTCGCGTAGTCCTTCCGCGCGATGAAGCCCATCGCCTCGGCGCGCGTCACGCGGTCGATCAGGTCTTCCGCGGCCGAGCTGGGCACCGTCTTCCCCGCCGTGCGCCATTCGCCTTCGAGACGCTCGGCCCCGGCCCGCAGCGCATCCGCCGCGAATACCACGCGCGTCACGCTCCAGGTGTCGGTGGGACAGATCTTGGATTCGCGAAATGCCGAGAACTCCTTGGCGAGATCTTCCTGGATCCGGTCGTCCACCACGACGACCACGTTGTCGCGGCGCGCGAAGATCTTTCCGGTGGTGTCGGCCTTGGCCGCGCCGAAGGCCACGTTCGACACGACCTCGTTCCCCTTCTGCAGGGTGATCACGCCGTTCGGCGGCTGAAGACCCACCTTGGCCAGATCGCTCGCCGGAATGCTCGGGTACTCGGTGATGTGCGCGGCGGTGATGTCGCCCAGGAGCTGCTCGACGAAGCTCTGCGAGGCGAGGTCCTTCACGGGCGCTTCCATGTTCCAGGGGCCGGGTGTCTTGTCCGCGTTCACCTCACGCGACACGACGATCTTGCTCTGCCCCTTCTGGATCGTCACGCGCGTGATCTCGCTGGCAGGCACCTCCACCAGCGTCTTGGAGCGGAACTCCTCGATGGGCTTGGAGAGAGCGGCCAGCGGCGCGTACTTCACGGCCCCGAAGTGATTCGATTCGGCCGCGGCCGTGGCATCGAACCCGGGCACCTCCTTGCCGAAGGCGATCGATTTCTGCGACTTGTCCTTGAAGTGAATCGTGACCTTGGCTTTCGGCGCGTCGAGGCCGAATTCCTTCGGATCGAACTTCGTGCGCGTCATCCCCACGATCTCGAGCCGGTTCAGATCCGAGATCAGCGCGTCGATCGACGCCTTGTCGGCCGGGCCGCCCGGCTCGCCCGCCAGCATCCAGCGCTCGCCCGTCTTCTTCAGCTCCAGCTTCGGTAGGTCGGAGCGCTCGATCGTGAGCGCGGCCACGTCTTCCGGCTTGAAGTCCACCAGGCGCCTGCGGGCCTGCGCGGCCTCTTCGGAGCTGGGCTGATGGCGCTCGAAGAGCATCACGAACGCCAGCAGGGCCAGGAAAACTGCACTCAGGACGAAGAGCTTGCGATTCGACATCGGTGCGTTCCGGTTCCTTTGATCAGCGGCGGCGCTTGACCCAGACCGCCATCCCCAGGATGACGGCCGCGAGCGGCAGCACGACGAGCACCAGCAGCGTGATCCGGCCGATGTCTTCGCGCGACATCGTCACGGCGACCTGATCCGTCGCCTTCGGCGGGATGGCCAGCAGCGCCTCGCGCTCGAGCACCCAGTTCGCCGCGCCGTTCAGGAGGTAAAGGTTCGCCGCTTCGGCCAGGCCGGAGTTCGACGCGAAGTCCGAGTCGCCGAAGACGACCAGACGCGTCTTTTTCTTCTCGGCATTCGGAGCCGAGTCGACAGCGACGGCGAGCGGCACGGGCCCCTTCACGTCGGCCTCGTCCTTCTCCACCTTCTCGGGATTCTTCAGGTTCGTCTCGCCCCAGCCCTGGGCCGAGGTCTCGACCAGCACCGTGGGGATGAGCCCCGCGGCCGGCTTCTCGACGATGCCCACCGAGCGCGTGAGGCGCAGCACGATGGGGAGCCCTTCCAGCAGCTTGGTGATGGCGTGCGGACGGTACGCTTTCGAGAACACCGTGTCGGCGCTCATCATCGGCAGCGCGTTGGCGGGGTCGACCACGATGTCGTCGTCCACGCGCACGCCGAAGTCGGCCAGCAGCGGCTTGAGGCCCAGCTCCTGGAATACGCCGCCGGCAGCCAGCTCCACATCGAGGAACAAGAGCGCCCGCCCACCATCCTGGAGATATTTCTTCAGCACGGCGGTCTCGGATTCGGTGAACGGCGTTTTGGGCTGGGCGATGATCACGCAGTCGGTACCGGCGGGCACGTCGGCCGCGCCCAGCGACTGCCATTCCTCGACGATGCAATTGTCGCGGCGTAGCGTCTCGGCGAGCGAGAAGTAGCCCTCGCGGCCGCGGTTGTCGAACTTCCGCTCGTTGTGCCCCGTCGTGAAGATCACTTTCGGCGACTTGGCCTGCGTGACCGAGAGAATGGCGGACGTGAACTCCTGCTCGCCCTTGAACGCCTTGATGGTGGGCTCTCCACCCATCTGTGCGCGGGAGAAGTCCAGCTCGGCCAGCTGGTCTTCCGTCACGTACTTCTTCTTGTCTCCGCTCTTGAACACCACGGTGGCGCCCCGGACGCCGAATTCCTTCACCAGCAGCTCGGCGCGGGCGCGGTTGCGCGTGGGATCGAGGAACTCCACGGTCACGAGCGGGCTGGCGGCCTTGTAGCGGTTCAGCACTTCGCGGGTCTCGCCATACAGCGGCGAGCCTTCGGTCATCAGCACCGTCACGTTGACCGGGGCCTTCAAAGTCTTCAGAACTTTTTCGGTCTTGTCGGACAAGCTGTACAGGCCCGCGCGCGTCCAGTCGAAACGGCGATAGCGGTGGTTGCCCACCCAGTTCACGAGCACCAGGATGCCGATGCTGAGGACGACGGCGATGCCGAGCGAGATGCGAAACGCAGTGCGATTGTTGTTGCTCATGGCTTCTTCCTCAGCGTCCCTTATTGGCTTCCAGCGCCTTGGTGGACAGGAAGAGGAAGAAGACGGCCGTCGAGATGGTGTAGATGAGTCGGCGCGTGTCGATGATGCCGCGCGAGAAGTCGTCCATGTGGCCGAGGAGGTTCAGGTAGGCCAGCGTCTCGCGCATCTTCGGGTCGGTCGCGAAGCTCTCGAACACGCCCACGAACACGATCGAGATGATGAAGACGAAGCCGATGATGGCCGCGGCGATCTGGTTTTTCGTGAGCGACGACCCGAACGTGCCGGCCGCCACGAATAGCGCGCCGATGAGCGCGATGCCGAGGTATCCCCCCGCCACCGGCCCCAGCTCGACACTTCCATAGCGCGAGAGAAGGATCGGATAAAGCAGCGTGGGGACCCAGAGCGACAGGAAAAACGCCCACGCGGCCATGAACTTGGCCACGACGACCGTCCCCTCGCCGACCGGCGCCGTGAGCAGGGACTCGATCGAGCCCGACTTCCTCTCCTCCGAGAGGAGGCGCATGGAGATGAGGCACGACACCAGCATCATGAAGAACCAGAAGAAGACGTTGTTGAAGAAGAGCGCCATCAGCGCGTTGCGCGGCGCGTCCGGGCTGTTCAGGGCCTCGAGGATGCCGCGGAACGTGATGCCGTTGAAGACGAGAAAGCAGGTGAGCACCACGTACGCCAGCGGAGAGAAGAAGTACGAGAAGAACTCGCGCTTCAGGATCGCCATGAACGCTCTCACGAGGCGCTCCCGGAGCGCGGCTCGTTCTCGCCGTCGAGCACGATGGGGAGCGAATCGGTCGTCTCGACCGACGAGGCTTCCACGGCCAGCAGCCGCACGAAGATGTCTTCCAGCGAGGCCTGACGCGGCGTCATCTCGAGCAGCGTCCAGCCCCGGGCCACGATCTCGCGGAAGATCGATTCACGCACGTCGATGCCCCGCTCGGATTCCAGCAGCACGCGCGTCTCGCCACCGGCGCCGATGCGCGCGGCGTAGGTGATGCCGGCGATCTGCCGCAGCGCGGAGTCGGCCTCGGGGATCTCACCTTTCAGCGAGACCGCGAGGCCCGGCGTCTGCGACATCTGCTGGCGCAGCGTGTCGGGCGTGCCCGAAGCCACGATCTTTCCCTTGTCGATGATGAGCACGCGGTCGCAGACCAGCTCGACCTCGGGAAGGATGTGGGTGGAGAGGAGAATCGTGTGGTCTTTCTTCAGGTCACGGATCAGGTCGCGGATCTTCACGATCTGGCGCGGGTCGAGGCCCACCGTGGGCTCGTCCAGCACGAGCACCTTGGGGCGATGCACCAGCGCGCCGGCCAGGCCCACGCGCTGCCGGTACCCCTTCGAGAGGTTCTGGATCGGCTTGTCGGCCACGTCGTCGACGAAGCACTTCTGGAGGACCTCATCCACGCGGCTCTTCACGTCGTTGCCGCGCACGCCGCACAGCTCGGCGCGGTACTTCACGTACTCGCGAACGCGCATCTCTGGGTATAGCGCCAGCGTCTCGGGCAGGTAGCCCAGCTGTCGCTTGGCGATCAGCGGCTTCGCGGTGACGTCCACGTCGTCGAGCAGCACACGGCCCTTGGTGGGGTTCAGGAAGCCGGTGATCATCCGCATGGTGGTCGTCTTGCCGGCGCCGTTCGGACCGAGGAAACCGAGGATCTCCCCGCTCTCCACCCGAAACGACACGTCGTCCACGGCGACCGTCCCGTAAAACGACTTCCCGAGCCCCTGCACGTCGAGCATCTTGCTGAATGTCCTCCGCGGAATTGCCGTAGGCGATCGTACACACCTTTTCGGCGACGAAAACGGCCGGAATATAACACGCGAGAGGGGGTGACCTGGCCTTCTGGCCAGTGGGCCGAGCGCGTGGGGAGAGAGCGGGGATGGTAGGCTCTCCCGCGCTTCCGGCCTGTACGACCGATCGCCGCAAGTCTCGCTTTCCCATGACGATAGACGCCAAACCCGCATCCGCGCCTCCGCCGCGCTCCGCCCTCGTGGGCGTCGTCTGCGCGCTCATCTGCGTGGTGATCTGGGCGGTGAACTACCCCGCCATGAAGGTGGCGTTCCGGGAGCTGCAGCCGCTGGCGTACACCGGCTGGCGCTTCATCATCGCCACTGTCGTGCTGGTGGGGATGGGCCTGGCCCGGCGCGAGCGGCTGCTGCCGCCGCCAGGAGGACGGAAGCTGGCGGTGGTGCTGGCGCTGTCCGGCGTCGGGATCTATCAGTGGTTCTATTCGTGGGGCGTGGCGCACACCAGCGGCTTCGCCGCAGCGTTGCTGAACAGCGTCGCCCCGCTGCTGTCGCTGCTGCTGGTCGCCGTGCTTGGCTGGGAGAAGCTGACGCGCTTCGCCGTCGCGGGCTCGATCGTGGCGTACGCGGGCGTGGCCCTGTTCGTCTACTCGGCGCGCGGCGGGGCGCTGGGCGGGCTGCTGGGAAACTTGTTATGCCTCGTCTCGGCGGCTTGCTGGGCGGTCTACAGCGTGAACACCTCGCGCATCCAGGGGACCATGTCGACCGGGACCGCGCACACCGCCACGTTCATCGGGGGGACGGCGGTGATCCTCCCCTACTGCCTGCCGTCGATGCTGCAGCAGGACTACGGCAAGGTGCACGCGCTGAGCTGGACGATCCTGGTGCTGTCGGCGCTGCTGCCGCTTGTGGTCGCGTTCCGCGCGTGGACCGCGGCGATCCGGATCCTGGGAATCCAGCGGGCGACGAGCTATGGGTTCTTGATTCCGGTGGTGGCAGGAGTGACGTCGGCCGCGTGGACCGGGGAACGGTTCAGCGCGGGGAAGATTGTTGCCGCGGTGGTGGTGCTGGCGGGGCTGGCGCTGACGCGGGTGGGGCGGAAGGCAGCGGTCATTTCGGCTCCGGTGGGTGAGGGGTAGCAGTCCGTGGCAAAAGTCGTTCGTTCCCGGCATGACGTGTGCGTCACGCGCGAAGACAACGACAGTCTGACGCGGAGTGATGACAGATGGCGATGGGACGGAAAGAGCTAGACCGGCAAGATGTGCTGTGGATCGCAGCAGACGAGATCGTCCGTGGCGAGGGGCACGTGTTCTACCGGGCGCTGAACAACCTGTTCAAGCGTCACGACTTCGACAGTTGATGGTTCCGGACCAAGCTGAACACGGATTCCGGAGCAAGGTGAACACGGATTCCGGTCGAAGGTGAAGGCGATCAAGACGCTCGAGCAGTGCTTGGAGGGCTTCGTCCTCTTCTGTGCCGAGAGGAGCCTCGCGAAGGCCCAGGACGTCACGAATCCCGTCATCGATCGTTATCAGCGGCACCTCTTCTTCTATCGCAAGAGCGACGACCAGCCGCTCTCGATCGGCTTCCAGCACACGCGCCTGTCGGTACTGCGCTCCTTCTTCGGGTGGCTCACGCGGCAGGGGTACATCCCCGGCAACCCTGCTTCGGAGATCGAGCTGCCGCGTCTTCCCGATCGGCTTCCCCCGAACGTCCTCTCAGCCGCTGAGGTCGAAGAGATCCTCTCCTTCTGCGATCTCGGAAGCGTCCTGGGCCGACGTGATCGCGCGATGCTCGAGCTTCTCTACTGCACGGGTATCCGTCGAAAGGAGCTGCGCAATCTGAAAATCTTCGATCTCGATTTCCCACGTGGTGCCCTCTACGTAAGGCTCGGCAAGGGTGGAAGGGATCGCGTCGTCCCGATGGGTGAACGAGCGATGGCGTGGGTCGGGAAATATCTGTCTGACGGCCGCGGGGAGCTGGCCGTGGAACCCGACGAGGGATGGCTCTTCCTCAATCACCGCGGCCGGCCCTTCGATGTCGAGAACCTCTCCACCGTC
>JBDSFL010000259.1:0-3370 GCA_039919545.1 Thermoanaerobaculia bacterium
CCGCGAGCATCGCGTCCCGTTCCCGGCGCAGCCGCGCCACGTCCGTGCGCCCCTCGTGAAGCGCGCGTCCGAAGATCACACCCGCGGGCCCGCCGCCAAGCGCGCTGGCGACACCGCCCAGATCCTGCTCTCCGCGCAGCCCGCCCGAAGCGATCACTTCACCGGGGAACACGCTGCGAACCGTCTTGAGCAGCTCGAGGTTGGGTCCTGCCATCGCACCGTCGCGCGCCACGTCGGTCACGAGCAGCGCCCGCACGCCCGCACGCGCCATGCGGCCGGCCACGGCGGCGAGGGCTCCCGCGCCGGCATCCTGCGTCCAGCCTTTGATGGTGGGGCGCCCGGCCTTGCAATCGAGCGCGACCACGATGGTGTCGCGGTGCGTGGCGAGGATCTGCCCGAAGAGCGGCGGGTCGGTGAAGGGCAAGCTGCCGAGCACCACACGCGAAGCTCCCAGAGCGAACAGCCGCTCGACGTCCTCGCGGCTCTTCACGCCGCCACCCACCTGCACCGGCACGGAGACGGCGCGCAGGATCGCCTCCACCGCTCCGGCGTTGTCCCCTTGCGAGAACGCCGCATCGAGATCGACCACGTGGATGCCGTCCGCGCCCTGCGCGGCGAACGTGCGAGCGACCTCCACCGGATCCAGCTCGTAGACGGTCTCCTGAGACAGCTCGCCTTTCAGCAGCCGCACCACGCGGCCGCCGCGAAGATCGATCGAAGGCCAGAGCTTGAGGACGCTCACGCGCTGACCTCGCCATCCGCCAGGAAATTAGCGAGGATGGTGCGTCCCACCTCGGACGACTTCTCCGGATGGAACTGGCAGCCCCACACCTGTCCTCGGGCCACCGCCGCCGGAAAGCCGCCGCCGTAGTCCGAGCGGGCGGCCACATCCTCGGAGGCGTATCCCTCGAGCCGGAAGGAGTGGACGAAATAGACGTAGCTTCCGTCGGCCACGGAGGCGAGGATTCCGGGCTCCGTATCGGGATTCGAGCGGAGGAGCTGGTTCCAGCCGATGTGCGGCACGCGGACCCCTTTCGGAAACGGAGTGATTCTCCCCCGCAGCAGGCCCAGTCCGCGCGTCACGCCGAACTCGTGGCTCTCCTCGAACAGGAGCTGGAACCCGAGGCAGAGCCCCAGCACGCGGGCCCCTTTGCCCACCGCCTCCGCAAGCGCACGATCGAGCCCCGTCGCGGCCAGTCGCTCGCGCGCGGGGGCGAACGCGCCGACGCCGGGAAGCACGATCCGGCGGGACGCGGCGACTCTTTCGGGGTCCGACGTCAGCTGCGCGTCGGCGCCCAGCCGCTCGAAAGCGCGCCGCACCGAGGCCGTGTTCCCCACGCCGTAGTCGAGGAGGGTGACGCCGCTCATGCGGTCAGCGTTCCTTTCGTGGAGAGGATGCCGGCGCCCGTCCGCGCGCACGCCAGGGCCAGCGCGCGCGCCGCGGACTTGAAGACGGCCTCGGCCGCATGATGCCCGTTGCGCGCGCGAATGACGTCCACATGCAGGTTGAACTTCCCGCGGAAGGCGGCCGACTTCCAGAACTCCTCGACGAGATTGAACGGAAAATCCTTCGTGACGAGGAGCAGCTCCTTGTCGACCGGCGACTCGAACACGATGTAGGGCCGCCCCGACAGGTCCACCACCGAGCGGGCCAGCGCCTCGTCCAGCGGCACGTAGCTGTGGCCGAAACGCGCGATGCCGGAGCGGTCCCCGAGAGCCTGGTCCAGCGCGTCGCCGAAGGCGAGCCCCACATCCTCCACCGTGTGGTGAGCGTCGATGTGGGTGTCCCCTTCGGCCCGGAGCGTCAGGTCGACGCGCGCATGCTTGGCAATCGTCTCGCACATGTGCGAGAGGAACCCGACCGGCGTCTGCACGTTGGCCGCACCGGTGCCGTCGAGGTCGAGCGAGAGGGAGATCGAGGTCTCCTTCGTCGTACGGGAAACGCTTCCGGTTCGATTCATCGGGGCAGCTCCTTGAGGGCGGAGAGGAAGAGATCGTTCTGCTCGGGGGTGCCGATCGTGACGCGCAAGCGGTCGGGCACGACGGTCGTCATGTCGCGGATGAGGATCCCTTGTTCGGCGAGGCGCGATCGCACGCCCGGCGCGTCTCCGCCAGGAGGAACGAAGAACAGGAAGTTGGCCTGCGAATCCGCGACGATCGCGCCCATCGCACGCATCGCGGCAGAGACGCGATCGCGTTCGGAGACGACCGTTGCCACCGTGGCCCGGGCCGTTTCCGGCGAATCGAGGACCGCCAGCGCAAGCTCTTCGGCGGCCAGGTCGACGCTGAACGGGAGCACGGCCTTCTCGATCTCGCGCACGAGCCCGGGGCGCGCGACCGCGTAACCGATGCGGAATCCCGCAGCGGAGAAGGCCTTCGAGAGCGTTCGAAATATCACGAGGTTCGGAGTGGATCCGAGCAGGGAGATCGCGTCGTTTTCCGGGGCGGCGAAGTCGACGTAGGCCTGATCGAGCAGCACGATCGGCGCCTTGCGCGCGACGTCGGACACCTGCTCGAGCGGCACCACGCCGCCGGTCGGGTTGTTGGGCGAGCAGACGAGCGGCACCATGCGGTCGTCCGCCTTCAGGCACGAGAGGATCGCGCTCGTCTCCACCGAGAACTCGGGACCCTTGCGTGCCACGAGGTAGGGCTGCGCCCCGGCGATCGCGGCCATCTGCGCGTAGAGCGAGAACGTGGGAGGCGCCAGCAGCACGGAGCCCCCCGACCCGGCAAAAACAGAGAGCGCCGCCAGGATGACCTCGCCCGAGCCGTTCCCCACCGCGATCTCCTCGGGCGAACGCCCGATGGAATCGGCGATGGCGCGCTTGAGGCGAGGCGCGCCGAACGCGGGATAAACGGACCAGCGGCGTTCGGCCAGGCGCGCGAGCACGCGCTCCTTGACGGCAGCCGGCACATCGTAGGGCGACTCGTTGAAATCGAGCTTCGCCCGCACGGGGACCTCACTCTCGGGCGACAACGCGTACGTGCGGAGGGTGCGGATCTCGGCGCGGACCGGATCCGAGTGATGCGTCGTCATGAGGCAGACCTCCGATCGAGCGAGCGGGCGTGCCCCTCGAGCCCCTCGAAGCGGGCCAGGAGCGCGGCCGGCGCGGCCAGCGCGCGGGCCGCTTCTGGCGAGAAGCGAACGGTGCGGCCCCACCGGTAAAAGTCGCGCGTGGAAAGCCCCGCGAAGCTGCGCGCGGCGCCCCCGGTGGGGAGCACGTGGTTCGGGCCCGCGAGGTAATCGCCGAACGCCGTCGGCGTGTCGTTTCCCAGGAACACGGCTCCCGAAGAAGCCGCGAGGCGGCGCGCGTGCCGTTCCGCGTCGCGCCCCATCAGCTGCACGTGCTCCACCGCCGCGCGGCAGCCC
>JBDSFL010000257.1:0-3368 GCA_039919545.1 Thermoanaerobaculia bacterium
TGACGCGGCCCTCCGAAATTCGATTCGATAGACCTACCCCCGACGCCCAACCCCGGCATTCGTTCGAAAATCATCCAGGCTAGAATCGATTCATGATTCGTGACCGGCACTCCTGGCTTCGACGTGCGTTCGTTTCTTTCTTCGTTCTGGCTGGTCTCTCGCTCTCTCGCGGCGCTGTTTCCCAGCCTCTTGGGTTCATGCTGGAGGGGAATTACTTTCACACCGATCCTTCGGGGCAGATCCAGCTGCTCGGGGACATCGGCGCAGGAGTGACGCTGCTTTCTCCCGAGATCGACCTGAAAGACGACCTCGGCTTCACCAAGAAGGGCGTCATCCCGTTCGGCGTGCGCCTTCTGGGCAAGACCACGCGCTTCGAGCTCGAGTATCTGACGATGAACCAGTCGGTCGACACCGTTCTCACGCGCGCGGTCGTCTTCCAGGGGATCAACTACGCCGTCACCGACCTCGTCGCGAGCGAGCTGCGATTCCGCGACATCTCGGGCAGCATCCGTTACGAGTCCCAGGTCAGCCCCTACATGTCGGTCGGCGCGGGGATCGACATCGACGGCGTGAGGGCCGAGGGGACGATCACCGACGTCACGCGCTCGGTCACGGCGAGCGAGACCCGGAACTTCATCATTCCCACGGGCACCCTCGCCGTGAACCTCCACGACGCGGCCCGTCACATCTTCGTCGACGTGAAAGCGTCCTACATCTCGTATCAGGACTCGAAGGCCAAGAAGGGGCGCATCGAGGTGGGCTGGGCCATCACCGAGAACATCGGGATCAAGGCCGGCTGGAGATTGCTCGACGTCACCTACGTGAAGACCCGCGATGCCCTGCCCGACGACCGTCTCCACATCAAGCTCGACGGGTACTACGGCGGCGTGTTCCTGGTGTTCTGATCGGTATCGCATGATCACGGCACGGGCTGAATGCACGGCGAATCGAGGCCGATGACGACTTTTCAGGGAAACGACCCGTTCGAGGCCGAGCTCGGGCGACTCCCTGAGAAGCTGCGGCGCTTCTTTCTTTCCCGGGGCGTGAAGACCGAAGACGAGGCGCGCGAGCTGGCCCAGGAGACGCTCTTACGCGTGCTCCAGAAGGCGAGCCGCGGCGACGCGCTGGAGTCGGCCGAAGCGTATTCCCTGGGTGTCGCCAAGAACATCTTCTTCGAGTACTGCCGGCGCATCTCCAAGGCCAACTCGCATGACGGCCTGTCCGGCGTGGTGGACCTCGCAGGCACCGAGAACCCGCTTTCGGACGCTCTCGTCAGCAGCCGCAGACTCCGCTTCCGACGCGCGCTCGAGCTCCTTCCCGCTCGCATGCGCGAGCTGCTGCTGAAGCGTTTCGTGGAAGAGGTTCCCTCGCGCACGATCGCGCGTGAGGAAGGCGTGACGACCGACGCCGTCGATATGCGCGTCTATCGCGCCAAGCGCGAGCTGAAGAAGCGGATGGAGAAGCCGGGCGCAGCCGCCGACCGTCCCACGATGCCCCCGCCTAGCCTGGACGACGAGGAGCCGGAATGAGCACCGCGCCGGCCGCGCAGGAGATCCGCGATTACCTGCTGCGGCGCATGTCCGAATCGGGGCGAACGCGCTTCGAGGCGGCCTACTTCGCCGACGACGCCTTGCTCGATCGCGTGGAATCGGAAGAAGACTTGCTCGTCTCCGACTACGTGCTGGGGAAGCTCACCGAGAGCGATCGCCGCCGGTTCGAAGGCTCGCTCATGGGCACGCCTTATTACCAGGAGCGGGTCGAGACGACGAGCCGGCTCAAGCAGAGGCTCTCGCAGCATCGGGCCTTCATCCGGCCGAGCCGTGCCGAGATGCCCGCTGCACCTGTCTACGGGCGCCGTATCGAGGACCGTTCGACCAGGCCCGCCCTCGCGCCCGAGGACCGGCTCTTCCCCGGCCGGACCGGAATCGTGGTGGCTTTTTCCTTGCTCGGGCTCTTGCTCCTGGCGTCGTTCGCCTCCGCGCTCCGCTTGCGGAGCGAGCTGGAGAAGGCTCGCGAGAAGCCCGCGCCTCTTCCGGTCGCCGCGCGAGCTTCCACGGGGGGCGTCGTGCCCATTGCGGAAACCGTGGTATTCGACACCGGTCTCGAAGCGGGACCCGGATTCCGGAGCCTGGAACGTGCCGACGGCACGCCGATGCTGTTCGTCTTTCCGAACCGCCTCCTCCCGCGCGGCATCAGACAATGGGAGGTCTCCTTGATGGATGCACAGAACCAGGCGGTCTGGACCAGCGGCCGTCAGGTGCGCGAGCCGAGCTCCGGCTCCGATTTCGCGGTGCGTCTCCCCCCCGGCGTGCCCCCTCCGGGCCGCGTGACCGTGCTGCTCAGGGTCGAGGCGGAAGCCGGTTCGCGGAATGTGTTCTGCGGCGTGCTCGAGCTGGTCCCGCCGCAGCCGCGCTGAACGACTGCGCCGTAGGCGGCGCAGAAGGTCCCTTCGGTCCACGGGAACTCGACTGTGAAATTCATGGCGGAGCCCAGAGGGGTCTCCACTCGCGATCGGCGAGAATCCCGCCATGAGCCGGTTCGGCAACATCTTTGGCCTCCAACAGATGGAGAGCACCGTTGGTGCCCGGATTGCCCGGGCCGCGACGGCTCTCCTGTTCCTCGTCATCGGCATCGTCTGCGCCCTCGTCCTCTGGGCCTTTCCGAGGCAGGACCGTCTCGCGACCGAGCGCGACGCCCGCCTGATGAAAACGTCAGGGACGATCGGTTCGACCAAGGTGACGCTCCGGAGGCGAAGGGGCGGGGGCAGCCGCTGGGAGCTCGAGGCCTGGTACCGCTACGAAGTGGGTGGGAGGGCCTACAGGGGAGCCAGGATCCAGTTCCACGGCGGGAGTCTGACGTTCCCGACCGAGCAGCAGGTCCTCGCGGCACGCGCTTCGTGGGCCGACGGCTCCCCCGTCACCGTCTGGTATGACTCCGCGGAGCCCGGGAACTCGGCCCTCGACCCCGCGTGGAAACCCGTCACCGGCCTCGTTCCCTGGGCCGCGGGGATTGGCTTGCTGAGTCTCGTCGCCACCTACTCCATTGCACGCACCACACTTCGAGAGGCCCAGCGCTTTCCCATCCCTCCCGAAGAGATCACACGCGCTCTGAGACACGTGAGGAACATCTGCATGGTTCTTGCGGGCTCCGCAATCATCCTCCTCGCCGTCCACGGCGCGCCGATCGCCTTCCACGATCTCTTCGTCAAGCCACGCCTCAGGATGGCCGTCCCGCTCTTCTTCTGGGAGCTCGACGTCCACAACGGCCCGCCCACGCCCGTCTCGAAGTACCGGTTCCGGCCAGAGAATCGGCAAGACTGGGTCGAGGGGCGAGCGTGGCGCTTCGGCCGCACGGGTCTGACGACGATG